>JAGPDB010000014.1 GCA_018057765.1 Acidimicrobiia bacterium | reverse complement strand
GTGGCCAATGAGGTTATAAAAGCAAGCGATCTTGATGTGCCAATAAGTTATGAGAGTTTTGCTGACATAGGTAGTGGTTTAGGTTCGGCTGGTTTCATTGTTTATGATGATAGAACTTGTATGGTGAAAATTGCTTATCTTTTTTCAAGATTCCTATCGATAGAATCTTGTGGACAATGTCCGCCGTGCAAACTTGGTTCAAGTGCGATAACAAAACATTTAGAAAAAATTGAAAACAGGTTTAGGCGACGAACATGATCTTGATGCAATTTTAGGTTGGTTAAAAAACGTCACAGATGGCAATAGATGTTACTTAGCTGTTGAGGAACAAAAAGTTGTTTCGAGCATAATTATTGCATTCACCGATGAGTTCATTGCGCATATTGAAACTGGTAAATGTCCAAGTACACATAAAATAGAATTTCCCAAACTGCTTGACCTCAGTGAAGGTGTAGCTACTTACGATCAATCATTTTGGCGCAAACAACCCGACTGGACATATTCAGCCGAAGAGCCTCGACGTTAGAGGCATAAATTTTGTCAGCTATAAATACTTGAACTAGTATATATACAGTCAACACTAGAAATATTCGTTTTTAGATAGACGACAGACTAGATGAAAGTGTCGGTAATTAAATAATATTCAAACATCTTAAAACGCTTTTATTATACAGTTTTACTGTTCTAAATTTTTTTATTTTTATCACTAAAAATTTTGGATACTAGTTTGCACATTGCCTAACAAGGTTTCACAAGAGCTTGTCATAAAGTCGTTATTTTAGTGACTTTTTCTTAGGTTGACCTATTGGAATATTGGCAAAGAGTCCACATAATTTTTGATATTCAATAGTACTGTAGGACTACTAATTCGAAAACGTAAATTTACACTTTTGAGATTAGCTATTTGATATTCAGAGAGGATCAAAGATGGAGTTATTAGTAACAAAACGCAATGGAGAACCAGTAGATTACGATGAAAATAAAATCGTGATTGCGATTGCAAAAGCTGGCAAAGCAACAAAAGAATTTGATAAAACGGACGCAGTCAAACTTGCTAATCAAGTTTCTATGGAAATAGATATACGCAACATAACTGTAATTAGTGTTGAAACAATTCAAGATATAGTTGAAGATACACTTTTAGCATCGCGATATAAAAAGTCTGCAAAAGCATACGTATTGTATCGTGCACAACACTCTTCGATGCGCAAAATTGCTGAGTCTGCACACATCGATTTGGTTGATAAATATCTCGACAAATTAGATTGGCAAGTTAAAGAAAATTCTAATATGTCATACTCCTTGCAAGGTCTAAATAATTATGTTGCAAGTGAAGTAACAAAGACTTATTGGTTAGAAAAAGTATATCCAAGTGAAATTGGTAACGCACACCTACATGGTGATCTGCATATTCATGATCTTAATCTCCTAAGTGTTTATTGTGTTGGTTGGGATCTTTTCGATTTACTCTCCCAAGGTTTTACAGGTGTTCCTGGAAAAACTGCTTCCAAACCCGCAAAACATTTTCGTTCTGCACTAGGTCAGATAGTAAATTTCTTTTACACATTGCAAGGTGAAGCTGCTGGAGCTCAAGCATTTTCTAGTTTTGATACTTTGCTTGCCCCATTTATCCGACACGACAATCTCGATTATGAAGAAGTAAAACAAGCATTACAAGAGTTCGTGTTTAACATTAACGTTCCTACCCGTGTAGGTTTTCAAACACCATTTACAAACATAACTTTAGATTTGGTAGCACCATCACACTATGGTGAGATGCCTGTAATCATTGGTGGTGTACCTAGCGAGGAAGGAACCTATGGTGATTATCAAGCTGAGATGGATTTGCTAAACCGCGCATTCTTAGAGGTGATGACCGAAGGTGATGCTCACGGTCGTGTATTCACATTCCCGATTCCTACATATAACATCACTAGTGAATTTGATTGGGATAACCCTGTAGTAGAGAATCTTTGGGAAGCTTCAGCAAAATATGGTATTCCTTACTTCTCTAACTTTATTAATTCTGACATGAAACCAGAAGATTCTCGTTCGATGTGTTGTCGTTTGCGTATAGATAACCGCGAATTAGAATATCGTGGGGGAGGATTGTTCGGAGCAAACCCTCTTACTGGTTCAATAGGTGTTGTTACCTTAAATATGCCACGAATAGGTTTGACTTGTACCACTGAAGAAGAATTTTTTGATCGCGTTGGCGAGCTTATGGATATTTCGAAAGATTCGCTAGAAATTAAACGTAAATATTTAGAACGTTTAACAGATAGCAATCTTTATCCATATACTAAATTTTATTTGCGAGATGTCAAAGCTGCACACGATAAATATTGGATAAACCATTTTTCAACAATTGGCTTATTAGGAATGAATGAAGCTGTAGAGAATTTCTTAGGCGAAAATATTGCGTCAGAGAACGGCAAAGTTTTTTCTGAACGCGTATTGCAATATATGCGTGATCGTCTAAGTGATTATCGTAAAGAAACTGGAAATAACTATAACCTCGAAGCTACACCTGCTGAAGGTACTTGTTACAGATTAGCACTATTAGATCAGAAATTATTTGAAGATGCAATTTTTGCTAATGGTAAAGGCAAGGCTGTAGTGACTCCGTTTTACACAAATTCATCACATCTACCAGTTAACTATACTGATGATTTATTTGAACTGCTCGATCTTCAAGATGAGTTACAAACTAAATATACAGGCGGAACCGTAATTCATTTCTTTATGGGCGAGCGCGCTAGTGATGCTCAGGCTTTAAAGTCGATGGTAAAAACAATTTGTGAAAATTATCGTTTACCATACTTCACAATGACACCTAGTTTTAGTATTTGTCATAACCATGGATATTTAAGAGGTGAAGTCCATATTTGCCCTGATTGTAAAGAGCCAACTGAAGTTTATTCTCGAATCGTTGGGTATTTGCGTAGCGTCTCACAATGGAATGAAGGCAAGCGTGCAGAGTTTGATATGAGAGAGCATTACAGTGTTGATACTAAATTACCTAACGCGTTAAAAGCTTGCGAACAAAGTTCTTCTCGTGCTGCTAACTCTGTCAAAGAAGTATTAAAGAGTTAAGTCATGATTATAGGCGGTATGCAGAAGTTTTCTTTGGTCGATTTTCCAGGGAAAACTTCTGCCGTCTTTTTTTCATCGGGATGTAATATGCGCTGTGGGTATTGTCATAATCCTGAACTTGTATTGCCGAATTTATTTGAACCAGCTATAAACATGGATGAGATATACAATTTTTTAGATAATCGTATTGGTAAACTTGATGGCATTGTGCTCAGTGGAGGCGAGCCTAGCATCCATAAAGATATGTCAGAATTTTTAGGAGAGATTAAACATAGGGGTTTTGCCGTAAAGCTAGATAGCAATGGTACTAATCCCCAATTGTTGATGGACGTTATTGAAAATAATCTTGTTGATTATTTTGCGATGGATATTAAAGCACCATTAGATAGATACAGTGAAGTTACTGGTCGTCCAATTGATACCTCAGCCATAGAAAGAAGCGTTGATATAATAATGGGTTCGGGTATTGATTATGAATTTCGCACTACTGTGATGAAAGGCCAACTCGACATTAATGATTTTGTTGAGATTGGTAGTTTGATTAAAGGAGCGGATAAACATTTTCTTCAAAAGTTTTCTCCTTGTAAAACTTTAGATCCAGGGTTTATGGATAATGAGAGTTATTCTGATGCAGAGATGCAAGGCTTTCAAGAAACCATGAACAATTTTGTACACAGTTGTTTAGTGCGTTAGCAACACTTATTTCTTAACAAGCTACATTACGCAAAACATTGAGTGCACAATTCTAAATATGATGATATAGAAGTTTGCCAGTTGTGTTTCTAATAAATATTATTAAATCCAATGCGGGTCTAATCAATGTGCGAGAATATAGCTATGACTACTTTCTTATTGCCACCAGAACCTATTACAACAATTGATGCTTATCTTAAATCTCTGACAGGGGGCAAAGGTATTGCTCGTGCACACGAACTTGGTCGTGAAGCTACAATACTGGAAGTGGCGAAGTCAGGATTAAGAGGTCGCGGTGGTGGAGGTTTTCCTACTGGGAAAAAATGGGCTGGAATAGCCGAGCAGAATAGTGGCCAACGTTATTTAGTTTGTAATGGTGCAGAAGGAGAACCGGGAACATTTAAGGATCGAGCACTAATTCGTGCAAACCCTTATCAACTCGTCGAAGGAGTCGCCATAGCCGCTTTTGCGATAGGAGCTGTTGAGGCATTCATTTGTTTAAAGCAAAGTTTTGAGCGTGAGATTGAAATACTCACACGCGCAGTAAAAGAATTTCAGACAGCAGAGCTTTGTCGAAGTTGTTCAATAACTATTGTTGCTGGTCCCGACGAATATTTATATGGCGAAGAAAAAGCAATGCTTGAAGTTATTGAAGGCAATGATCCACTGCCACGTTGGTTGCCGCCATATGTACAAGGGTTATTTTCTGATGGACCACAAACTGGTTGGCAATCACAAAACAGTGAGGCAGGCGATGGCTCTGATAACTCTGTGACTGGCGGTTCTAATCCTACCTTGGTAAATAATGTTGAAACCTTATCGAACATCCCTCACATTTTGACTAATGGTGTCGACTGGTTTCGCTCGATGGGTACAAAAGAATCACCTGGGACAATTATTGTAACTGTGATTGGAGATGTTCTTGCACCCGATGTTGGTGAAGTGGAAATGGGTGCACCATTAAACACTGTCATCAATGCTGTTGGTAGCGGACTAGCAAAGGGTCGTAGCATAAAGGCAGTATTTTCTGGTGTTGCTAATACCGTGGTGACATTTGCTGATCTTGATGTCCCAATTAGCTATGAAAGTTTTCAAGCAATCGGCAGTGGCCTTGGGTCTGCAGGATTTATTGTTTATGACGACACTACTTGTATGGTAAATGTCGCAAATATTTTTTCGAGATTTCTATCTATTGAATCATGTGGCCAATGTCCGCCGTGCAAAATTGGTTCAGGTGCAATTACCGAACATCTAAACAAGATTGAGACGGGCAATGGTGATGAGCAAGACATTAAAGCAATCAAAGGTTGGTTGAATCATGTTGCCGATGGAAACCGTTGTTATTTAGCTGTCGAAGAACAAGTAATGGTGCGAAGTATTATGCGTGCCTTTCCACAAGAATTTGCAGAGCATATACAACTAGGCAAATGTCCAAACCCGAGAGAATTGTTGATCCCTAAATTGATTAATCTTGAAGATGGAGTTGCAGTTTATGATGGGTCATATTCTCGCAAACAGCCTGACTGGACTTATGCCGATTAGTTTTTGGTGGCCAGTTTAAGGATAGAATGAATCTGTTATTGGCTTAGTGAGTTCGACTTGTGTGAGTTGGACAACTTTCGACATAGCATCAAGCATAGCTTCGACTCCCGCTGCTACATTTTTAGACCGTGAACCATCACTAAATTCGGCGAACTGGGAATATCCGTTACGGCCAGGTGTAGCACTAACACGGTCATCAGGTTTTATTATTCCCATTTTTTTATCAAAACTATCAATTTTGCTCAACTCGCTGTTAATAGCAGCTACACAAGTCATTCTATCTTCTAATCGACTACCAAGAGAGGCAAGCATCATGGGTACACCATTTACTTTATAGCGCGCAAATCCGTTGTAGATTTGAGTGTCATAACTTGTGCCTTTAAATTCCACGGGGATTCCACGTTCGCGGGCACTATGTAAAACATAAAGGGCAAGCGCTTCGAATCGGTCCATAACAAAAGTAGCTTGCATTGATCTACCATGACGTTGACACATACCATCAATTGGATTTTCTGGATTGTTGGTTAGACTATTTGATTCCCGATCAAAACCTTTTTGTATATTTGGGTCATGTCTTTTAAAATCCAAAAGTTTTGTACCGGCAATTTCATGTACCTGTCTATGTTCAAGCCAAAATCCTGCTTCCATTAATCGTTGGCTAGACAAACGTTCTCCATAGGTTCCACCTCTTTTGCTTTGTTCATAATATAAATTAAAACCATTATTATACGATTCGAAACCCATAGTATTTTTTTGGTAAGGAGTTTCGAGGTCAAATGGAAATGCACGTAGCACCATGGATTGGCAATATATTAAAGTGCGGTGTGCAGTATCAATGGTTACAGTGTCAGGTTGTTTTGGATTCAGAGCATGGATTATTGCTCTTATCTGGTCTACATATGGAGTTAGGGCATAGAATTCTAAAGTGTCGATCCCAGGTTGTTGGCCTGGTTCTTGATTTTGAGTATTTCCACGCGGGTTAGGCGCATTAGGGCCGGAAGTATTGGTCATAACGCCCATAGTAGTATAAAACTTTTACATCTGTCAACTTTCGTATGTGCTAGCAATATGTCTATACTTGCGCAATATATACTGGCTAGCTATTCCCTATATATGTCATTACAACCAGCAAAACAATCTGAACTTGTAGAAGACATGGGAATGGACTTTGTTCGAAATCAAGTCATTGCACTAATGAAAGAACTTGTAGTAGATATATCGTCACCAGAAGGTCCATTCAAAATAGTTGGTGTCTGTCTAAACTAATTCTCGAATTGACGTTTAATAAGACAAAGATATAAAATACAAGCATAAATCATAAATTTTACTGGTCTAGCTCGAAGGAACGAGGAAATGGAATATACAGATATTGAGTATGACGAAGCACTTCAAAGATTGGCTTCTCAACCTAGAACCGATGCTGAATTTGAAAAGCACTGGGTAAGGTTCGTCTGTGAAGATTTACCAAATTTCGATTTATTTACTTTGGGGTCATTTTTAGTTGATCTAGATGCTGAAGTTAAACACACATTTTTTTATCAGGGGTACAAAGAAATTTTAGACGACGTTAAGGAGTTTTGTTTCGATCAAGACACAGAAGAGCCTAATGACGCGCATAAACAGATAGTCGGTAGTACATTAGTTAAAACATATAGAATGTGGAGAAGCAATGGTATCGAGGATAGATTATTCGAAAATATTTCGACTCCTGATTCTGCCCAATCATTAATTAGCATGTTAAAATTTATGAGAGAAGACAGATATCTTTGGCAATATCTTAACTATCTAGTCGGTAAAGAAGTGTTAGAATTAGACGATCAAGATAATGTAATCACTGCTTCATGGAATCCGAGTAAGTTATGGCCAAATATAGACGATAATGAACTTGATGTTGTCATACCAGAGCAACCTGATTCTGTTCCATCTCATCACGAAACAAGACCACCTAATCATCCAGTCTCAGATGAGAGGTACTTTATCCATCCTGATGCTGCAAAAAGATTTCCTTTATTAAGTGGAGTTTTAAATCAGAACCTTCAAAATCCTGCTTTACCAACAGCTTGGGCGCTCGCAAAAATGCTATCAGGCCAGATTGCCAGGCAGGGCAAGCTGACTCGTCATATAGCACTATTGGGACCTCCAGGTGTTGGTAAAACTGAATCAGCAAAAATTCTTCAACATCTGTTTGCAGCTATGGGAATATGCGGAAATGAATTTGTGGTATTTTCACCAGGAAAAGATACTGAACAATTTGTTGACCATATGGCAAAGGAAATAAAGGACACTTTAGTAAAATTAAAGGAAAATGGCGGTGTTTTATTAGTTGATGAAGCGCATAAATTCAATGAAGGTAAAGGCTCTAATGGCTCTGCAAATTTTAGAAAACGTACACTTGACGTAGTTTTTGAACAAGTTGATGATTTGTTGAATAGTGGCGTCATAGTTATATTTGCAGGTTATAGAAATGAATTTAAGCAAGTGCTCTCACAAGATGCAGGTTGGGACAGAAGGTTATTGTTAATAGACCTTGATCTACCTAGCAAAGTGCAACTAGCTAGTTCTGTGACGTATTCGCTTGCTAAAGATGGAATTGGCTTACCGCCAAATTTTGCTGATCATACGGCTTGGCTTTTTGATCAGATGATAGAAACTGCTGGTGTGGAATTTGGTTACTGGGCAACTGCTAGAAATTTTGAGAGCGCATTGAGAGATTCAGCAGCGGGAGACTTTCTTACGACTGGTACCGCTTTAGTTAACGATATTACCCGCGAAGACTTTATAGCAGCTGCTCGCGCAATAGGCTATATTAATGTTGATGTTGAAAGTTTAGATTTAGGTAATCCAACTGAAATTACACTTGATCAAGGTGCTTTTGATGCAGGAATAGCAGGCATTCTTTCAACTCCTCATGATCCAGATCTTGGTTTATAAAAATCAAATAGGCACAATAAAATTTTATCTATTAAATCTTAATAATAAAAAGATCGGCGTTAAACGAACCATTATAAAGAATTTCTAAAATACTCTTTTATTGACGAAGTCTTCATGGTTTAAATTTAAACTCAATAAAGAGGCACTTTTCAATGAATGCTAAGAAAATCATTTTCGGATGTAGATTTTGAGTTTGATATTATAATTAACAATATCGAATTAACCAGTTCTAGCATATAATTACACTATACGCTAGAATTAATACTGAAGTATTAGATGTATCGTATAGAAGTATATCTAAAATTTAAATACTGAGATTGGATGGTTTAACGTGAATGATTTGTTGACCCAATCACGTGCACTTGGAGATCGAACTAGACACGAACTATTTCGATACATAAGCGATGCGAAACGACCTGTCGAAGTAGCTGAATTAACAAAACATTTAGGTCTGCATCACAACGCAATACGTCAGCATTTAGCAAAACTTGTAGATGCAAATCTTGTATCTGAAGCGTCTGTTCCATCAACCGGTCGCGGCAGACCACGTTTATGTTACATAATTGATCCATCTGCCGAAAGTAAATGGGGAGTTACTGGACCATACGAGAGACTTACTTTACTTTTTTCTGAAATAATAAAAAGTGGTGATACACCAGTTGAAGTCGGACGACGTTCTGCAAAGCAAATGCTTTGTGAAGTCGATAAAGATGCTGACCCAGTTGAGAGTTTGGTTAAAGCAATGACTCGACATGGTTTCGAACCAATTGCAAAACGTAGAGGCAAGAAGGTTGACATACTATTTGGAACTTGTCCATTTGAAACAACAGCATTGGTCGATCCAGAAACCGTATGTGGACTTCACCTAGGGCTCGCAAAAGGTGCTGTTGAATCACTTGATGGTTTAGTGGTAGATGAGTTAGCAGAGCATGATCCACGTCGTGGAACCTGTAGGTTGAGCTGTCACGTCGAAACTCAAGCTTAAAGCACGTCTAGTATTAATTCTATTGAATACTAGAAATAATATATATAATCGACTAGCATGAATATTGAATCTGAATCTAAGAAGTCAGAAAGTAGGAGATATGCAATCATCAATTAGTGTCAAAGGTGCTAACTGTCCAAGTTGTTTTAACGAGACGCTCGAAAACCTCTCACAGCTAGAAGGCGTGCAATCTGTACACGGATCATTTTCTGGACCATGCATCGAGATTGACTATGACGATGGAGCACTCGAATCTATCACTGCAACTATTAGTGCCGGCTTACATGGTACAGAAATTTACTCTGGTGAAACCCAGATGATAAATCTTGAACCAGTCACATTATCAACATCGTGTACACATAATAAAGAAAGTGAAATAAAAATGAATTCAACTACAAGCACAAACTCGAACACGAACACAATAGTTCCATCGATGATACTCGGAGAAATTGTTACTCAGAACCCATCATTAGCTATAGAATTCGAAAAGCGTGGTCTCGATTATTGTTGTCAAGGTGCAAGAACATTACAAGACGCAGCCACTTCTAAAGGTCTCGATGCGCAAAAACTTGCAGATGAATTAACCGATGCAATGATCGATGAAGAGCCAGCAGATTGGGCATCGCTTAGCCCAGTTGAATTAATGGACAATATTGAGTCAGTTCATCACAAATATTTATGGGATAATTTTGATCGTACAGGCGCATTAGTACAAAAAATTGCAGATGTTCACGGTGAGCGACACCCAGAGTTACTTGAAGTAGAAAGTCTATACGAAGCAATCCGAGCTGACCTAGAACCACACCTTAAAGCAGAGGAAGAAATGCTATTTCCAAAGGTCCGTGAAATAGCTAATTCAGAAAGTACAGAAGCCGCTACTGAAGAATTCGTTGCACGAGTTAAAGAAATTGCTGATGAACATAAGAATGTTGGCGATATGCTTGCAAAATTAAATTTAATAACTAATGGTTATTCAACACCTGCTGATGGATGTGCAACCTATGCTGCATGCTACCAAGCATTGGCAGATCTTGAGTCTGATATACATTTACATATACACAAAGAGAGCAATGTATTGTTTCCTGCGCTAGGAACTGAGCCAGTAAATATGTGGAGTAAAAGCGCTGTATCGTAGTTGACAGTTAAAAAGTAGCATAAATATTGAGGCTATTACATAATACTTATTGTTTATGTAATAGCCTCAAGTCTTTATAAGTAGGATAATGTATTTTAAAGCATTCCGAGTTGGAGTTTTGCGGCATCAGACATTTTGTCCATACCCCAAGGTGGGTCCCAGACTACATTGACTTCAACCTCGTCAACTCCTGGAATTGCACCAACTAAACGAATTGCATCGTCACTCAAAACATCACCCATACCGCAACCTGCAGCAGTCATAGTCATATCTATTTCAATTTTTCTTTTTCCGTCATCGTCCATTATTTCGTCACAACGATATATCAAACCAAGTTCAACAATGCTGACAGGAATCTCAGGGTCATAAATGGTACCGAGAACATCTGTTACTTTGCTCATTTCAAAAGTCCCGCTATCATCAACATCGCTTGATTTAGCTACTTCGAGACCAAGTGCGTCGGCATCATGACCATCTATGCGTAACAAATTTCCATACTCAGTGCTGATAGTAAAACTACCGCCAAGCTGTTGAACAATTTTTACTATTGCACCAGCATCAAGTGTAATTTTTTCACCATAAGGAATGGTTGTGGCAATACAATCTCTACTTAGTTTAATAGGTTCTGTGTTACTCATTTATTTTCCTTTTTATCTCTTGTTGAACAAATGGGTGTAGATGCTGTGTCAATGTTGCTACATGACTTCGAACTTTGTCGTTTTCAATTTCATCAGTTATTTGCGCAATGAAAGCTTCTATTAGCATCGTTCGTGCTTTATCGTTTTCAATTCCTCTACTTCGAAGATAAAAAAGTGACTCCTCGTCAAGGCGGCCCACAGTTGAGCCGTGAGTACATTGCACATCATCAGCATAAATTCTTAACCATGGCCGAGTGTCAGCCTGCGCATGTTCATCAAGTACAAGATTCTTATTTGTTTGATGGGCATCGGTACCAACAGTTCCATGTTCTACAATAATTTCACCACTAAAAGAACTATGGCCATGGTCATCAACAACACCCACAAAGTGTTGATTGCTCGCACAATTTGAAGAAGCGTGATCTACAGTAACTTCAGTATCATGAACTTGCTTGATCGAGGTTATATTTACACCAGTTAGTTCAATAACAGAATTTTCTGAATCGAGATGCGCGTCAATTGCATTACGTGCAATATCTGCACCCTTCGTGATCGAAGCCATCTTTACATGGGAATCTTTACCTTGTTCAATTCTTGTATTACCAATGTGGGTAGCACTAGACGATTCATTTTGTATCCGAATTTGGTCGAGCTTTGTATTATCGCCAATACGAATAGTTGTACAAGCATCAGTCATTGTGTTATTTTCATTACCACAATAAGTTTCTACGATGGTGATGTGAGAATTATCACCCAATTCGATAATAGTACGTGGGTGTGAAATTATTTGTGAATTATTTTCGTCTATGTCATTAGTAGCAATATGAACAATATGAATCGGGTCATCTAAGATTATGTCGTTATCAGTCTTTACTACAGCAATATCGTACTCGTCATTCTGCTTGCAAATACCTTCAACAGTTCGAACATTCTCGTTCAACAAAACAAGCTCTTTAGATACTGAACTATTTTCACTAGCTAAACCGCAGTAGAGGCCATCAGGTAAGTTTTCGGTGTTTGAAAGTTCTTCGTTATAAAAACCATTTACGAATACCAATTGGGTACCACTTAAGTTGCCTATGAGTGAATCGAATTCTGGTTTTGTGATTGAGCTAATACTTGAACGTCGAGCGCTTGTTGCATTTTGAACGCGAGTAGCAATATCTTTAACCGGAGTATATCGCCAAGCTTCTTCCTTGGAACTAGGCGCGCCAATTAGTGTAGCTGTATTGGTCATTGCGTCACCTTATCTGCAATTGAACTGTAGCCTTGGATCTCTAGCTCATCTGCCAGTTCAATTCCGCCGGAGCGGACAATTTTTCCGCCACTTAAAACATGAATATAATCAGGACGTACAGTATCTAGAAGTTTTCGATGATGAGTAATGATCAACATCGATCGTTCAGGGTTGCGCAGACGTTCAATTCCTAATGCAACTATTCGAAGTGCATCGATGTCAAGACCAGAATCGGTTTCATCGAGGATTGCTAAACGTGGTTCAAGCATCGACATTTGTAAAATCTCGTTACGCTTTTTCTCACCGCCAGAAAATCCAGTATTAACTGAACGACTAAGAAAAGCTGGATCCATTTCAAGTTTTGCCATATGTTCTTTTGCAAAATTTAAAAATTCCATAGCGCTAATCTCTTCAAGCCCGCGGTTTTTTCTTACAGTGTTAACTGCAGTTCGGAGAAAATACATGTTTCCAACACCAGGAATTTCTACTGGATGTTGAAAAGCCAAAAATATACCAGCAGCCGCTCTTTCTTCAGGTGCAAGTGGCAAAAGATCTATGCCATCAAAAGTGGCTGTACCTGATACTTCGTAACCTTCGCGTCCTGTAAGTACATTAGATAGTGTTGTTTTTCCAGACCCATTAGGTCCCATGATTACATGAACTTCACCATCTGGAATATCAAGGCTGAATCCATCAAGAATTACTTTATCTCCAACACCTACGTGTAGATTTTCTATATGTAACATTATCCTACTGACCCTTCTAGGCTAACTTGCATTAGTGCCTGTGCTTCCACTGCATATTCCATTGGCAGTTCGTCGAATACTTCTCTACAGAATCCATTTACAATCATTGTTGATGCGTCCTCCTCGGTTAGTCCGCGTTGGCGGCAATAGAAAAGCTGGTCGTCGCTGATCTTTGATGTTGTTGCTTCGTGCTCGACCTGAGCAGTGTCATTTTTTACTTCTACATAAGGAAATGTGTGTGCACCACAATCAGGACCTAAGAGTAGAGAATCGCATTGAGTATGATTTCGTGCACCTGTTGCACTACGAAGAATTTTTACCAAACCTCGATAAGTATTTTGGGCATGTCCAGCAGAAATTCCTTTAGATAAAATTGTACTTTTAGTATTTTTACCTATGTGGATCATTTTTGTTCCAGTATCTGCTTGCTGGTAATTAGTTGTAACTGCAACTGAATAAAACTCGCCTACTGAATCGTCGCCTTTTAAAATTACGCTCGGATATTTCCATGTAATTGCTGACCCAGTCTCGACTTGTGTCCAAGAAATTTTTGAGCGCGCTCCAGTACAACTTCCACGTTTAGTAACGAAATTATAGATACCACCTTTGCCGTTTTCATCGCCTGGATACCAGTTCTGGACAGTTGAGTATTTAATATTTGCATCATCAAGTGCAATTAACTCAACAACAGCAGCGTGTAATTGGTTTTCGTCACGCATAGGTGCAGTGCACCCTTCAAGATAGCTAACACTGGCACCTTCTTCGGCGATTATTAATGTACGTTCGAACTGGCCAGTCTCTGCAGCATTAATGCGGAAATATGTTGATAATTCCATCGGACATTTAACCCCCGCTGGGATAAAGCAAAATGATCCATCAGAAAATACCGCGGAATTTAATGTTGCAAAAAAATTGTCACGATAGCCAACTACTGTCCCTAAATATTTTTTTACGAGTTCAGGATGTTCTTTTACTGCTTCGGAAAATGAGCAGAATATAACGCCTACTTTAGCTAATGTAGATTTAAAAGTAGTTGCGACTGATACTGAATCTAAAATTGTATCTACTGCTACATTTGAAAGACGCTTTTGCTCAGTAACTGAAATTCCCAATTTATCAAAAGTTGCTCGAATTTCTGGGTCAACCTCATCAAGGCTATTTAACTTTGCTTTGGTCTTTGGAGCAGCCCAATAATGCATATCTTGATAATCAATAGGAGGAAAAGACAGGTTTGGCCAATTGGGTTCTTCTAATGTCATAAAGTGCGCCAATGCGCCTAGTCGCCATTCTAAAAGCCACTCTGGTTCATTTTTTTTAGCTGAGATTAGCCTAACAACATCTTCGTTTAAACCCTTCGGGGCCAAGTCGGTTTCGAGGTTGCTATGAAAACCATATGCGTACTCTCTATTAACGATCTCGTTTACAACATCAGACATTTAATCTCCTTCTATTTACCCTATAACTTTATCACAGTGTATACTAGAAATAATAGTGGGCGATGATCTGAGGGGTAGGAAGTTATGACTCAACCTGTAAATTCTAGTCCCGAAAACGAGAAATCTTCAATCAGTGAGCCAACTAGCAAAGGTTCACCTGGGCGAATCACCAAGATCCACTCCGAAACACGCAAAGGTCTATTTGTAGCACTTTGTTTTTTAATAATTTCATTATTTATTGGTATTTTAGGAATTGGTACTAGTTGGTGGGTCCCTCTACACTTATTTCTAATAGGCTCACTGTTAAGTGCAATATCAACAACGACACAAATGTTAGCTGTAAGTTGGTCCACTTCACCTCCACCTTCATCAATTATTGTTATTTTACAACGATGGGGAATTGCATTTGGTGCAGTTTTTCTTGTATTAGGTCGAGAAATAAAGCAGTCATGGATGATAATTTTTGGTGGGTTAATTGTTATATTTGCGGTGTTATTGTTGGCATCTATTTTGCTGTGGATACTTAAACACGCTGTCACTAAAAGATTTGCTCAAGCTATTGAAGCATATATTGTAGCTATAGTCGCTGGAGCAATAGGTATGACAATAGGTTTAATACTCGGTCTTAACCGTGGTGGTGAACTCTCTATAGAACTTCGCGGTGCTCATTTGATCTTAAACTTATTCGGACTCGTCGGAATTGTCATCGCTGGAACACTTCCATATTTTATTGCTACCCAGGTGCGTAGTAAAATGTCGCCACGAGCGACAACATCGCTAAAACGCATAACACTATTTATACTTTCATCTGCTGTTGTTATTGCAGTAAATGGTGAAATACTTAAACAAGCTAAGCTTGTAACAATAGGATTTTGTACTTATGCATTGGGTATATTATTGGTTTTGATAATGTTACCAATAAATTTAAAGAATAATTCACGATGGATGGAGCCACGTATCTTACAATTGATGACCGGAATTATTTGGTGGATTGCTATGACTATTACTTTAGGAATTTCAACAGTTGAATTGGGAGTAAACCGTAAAGTATTACAGGCATTAGTGATTGGTGGTTTTGCACAAATACTTATATCGTCTCTGGCATATCTCGGCCCAGTAATACGTGGTGGTGGACATCAACTGCTTACTGCCGGCTTTGCAATTACACGCTCGTGGGTCTCACTAGTATTAGGCAATATCGCAGCATTGTTGTCGCTATTTGATAAAGATAATTTTCTAGCTTTAGTGCTTATGTTCTGGATAGTCGATATTGTTGTTCGTGCAATATTACTTAAAGTTAAAAAACGAACTATTAAATTAAAGGAGAATTGATGGGTAACCAAGAGGATGCGTACTTAGCTGATGCCCCAAACATAGCAGGCGATCGGTCGATCCTAAAAGCAGTTGCTATGCCCACGGAACACGGCGGATGGAGTCTTACTTTAGAGCCTGTTGTGCTTGCTTTGGTTGTTTCTTGGTCATGGTCAGGGTTAGCACTTGGCTTTGCAGCTATGTTGGCATTCATTGCACGTACACCGCTAAAAATTGTATTAGGGGATCTTTGGCGCAATAGATGGTTAGAGCGTTCTGGTGTTGCGGCTCGTGTTGCATCAATAGAAGTATTCTTATTTATAGCATTAATTGTTTATGCAATTTTCGAAGCCGAGAATAACTTTTTGATACCTTTACTTATTGCTTTACCGCTCGTTGCAATCCAATTATACTTTGATATAAGAAGTAAAAGCCGCAGACTTTTACCTGAACTTTGCGGTACTGTAGGAATTGGCTCAGTAGCATCAGCAATCGTACTTGCAAATGGAGTTGCTAACACTACTGCCTATGCACTTTGGATAGTAGTCGCAACAAGAGGTGTTGCAGCAATTCCTTATGCTAGGACACAAGTTTTCAGGAAGCGTGGACGTCCAGTTAAAGTTTGGCATAGCGACCTTGCCCAACTATTTGCTGGAGTGAGTGTAATAATTGCTTACCTATTTCATATTGTGCCTCTTGCTCCTACAATAGCAATTGTTATTATTGCCATCTTTAATATTATTGCGATTCGCAACACCCCTTTACCTGCAAAGATAATAGGACTACAACAAATGTTCTTTGGTATTACGCTCGTAGTCATAACAGCTATTGCGGTGTTAGTATGAACAGAATTAATACTCTAATGAATATGAAAAATCTAAAGGCTTAAATAATGGCAACTTATTATATTATTCTTAGTATCCACATAATAGGAGCAACTATTTGGGCTGGAGGTCATCTGGTTTTAGCGCTTAGTATTCTTCCTGATGCTCTTAAAAAAAAGGATGCTTCGATAATTCTTGATTATGAGAAACGATTTGAAAAAATAGGTTTGCCTGCACTTGGGACACAAATACTATCTGGGTTTTGGTTGGCATGGCGCATACTTGGTCCTCTAGAAAACTGGTTTGCGAATAATTCGATTGCCCATGCAATTCAGATCAAACTTGGCCTCCTAGTTCTTACTGCAGGTCTTGCTATTAATGCACGATTCCGTGTTATTCCAAAACTCACTGATACTGATATGAACACACTTGCATGGCATGTACGAATAGTAACTTTTTCAGCAGTACTTTTTGTTCTCGCTGGCATAACAATACGATTTGGTGGTTATCCAGTATTTAAAAATTAATCTAATCTGGGATTGTTAAATCGAGATTTGATTCACAAATATCATGCTTTACAGCTTTATTTTTTTCTCTGCGCAATAGTAATTGTCCACCAATCGCTGCAAGGATAGCGACAATCCCACCGACAGCTAATGGGGTACGCGCTCCCCAACGGTCTGCAACAGCACCGACTATTGGACCACCAATTGGTGTGGTTCCAATTAGCAAAACAGCTTGAAGTGCAAGAATTCTTCCGTGCATACGTGAATCTGCACGAACTTGAATAATTGAAGTTGTTGCAGTCATATAAGTAATACTGCTAACACCTACTAAAAAAACTATAGGTAAAGCAACCCAAATATTAGGAACAAAAGTTAACATCATCATTGTTATACCAAGACTAGAAGCACCAAAAATTATTTGTCGCACATTTACGGTGCGCCTATACGCGGCATATAATGCAGAGAGAAGTGCGCCGACGCTAAATGCTACATATACAATAGTAAATTCACTGTCGCTTCCTTTAAGCGCATGTTCAACAAAAAGTGGAAATAGTACGCTGAAGTTGTAGCTCAATATTCCTACGAATAACAGCATAAGAAAAGGTATCCATAAATCAGGAATACCTAAGATGTATCTAAGTCCTTCACGTATTTGACCTTTTGCTTTTTCAACCTTAGGGGTCCTCATGATATCTGATTCACGCATCATAAATAGTGCAGCCAAAACAACTAGATATGAAATACCATCAATAATAAATGCCCAACCATATCCAACTGTTACAACAAGTATTCCAGCCAGGGCAGGACCAAATATCCTGGATGCATTGACCATAGCACTGTTTAATATGACAGCATTTGGGCGGTCTTTCACTGAGACCATTTCAGTAACAAAACTTCTACGCACAGGCATATCAAAAGCTAAAAATAATCCTCCAGCTATTGAAACAGCATATATAAGACTTAATTTGGGGTTAGGAATAAACGCAATCATTCCAAGTACAAATGACTGCAACATCTCTAAAAATTGAGTGATTATCAATAGTGTTCTTTTGTTAGACCTATCTGCGATTGTTCCAGCCCAAACGGAAAACAACAAAATAGGCCCGTATTGACAAGCTACTAATATTCCAATAGCAAGACCGCTATGAGTTAAATGTAGTACTAATAAAGTTAAAGCAATATTGGTAATCCAGTTTCCTGTATTTGAAATCAGTTGTCCTATGAAAAAGAGTCGGAAGTTGCGATTATGTAGTGATGAAAATATTTGTCGAAATACATTGCTTATTTTATTTTTCATCTTGCCTGATTCTTGTGTGACTTATTTAAGCGGGGATTTCTCCCATTTTTCCAGCACGAAAATCTTCAAATGCTTGTTGAACTTCTTCAGCACTGTTCATTACAAACGGTCCATATCTAACAACTGGCTCTCCAATTGGTTTTCCGGTTAACAATAATACATCTGTTCCATCTTCTGTAATATCTGGTTCTTCAAATTCTATTTTGTCTATACCACTAGCGACGAATGTATGGCCTTTTGCTATCGTAAAGTTTTTTATCTCACCTATTGCTGAATCATAAAGCTTTCCAGAAATTGTTCCAACCAAAGGAAGAATAATCACATTGTGGTCAGGGTCGATAACTGAAAAAAATGATTCTTTATTATACTTCTTTGAAGATTTGTCTTTTGAGATATGCGCATAAACTATAGGCGTAAATGTGTTTGTGTGAGATTCAATACCAAACGCATTACCCGCAATAATTTTAATTACTACATCGCCAATGTTTACTGATGGAATTTCATCTGTTCTCATGTCTTGGTATTTTGGCGGATCCATCTTATTTGCTTTTGGCAAGTTAACCCAGAGTTGAATGCTAAATACTTCCTTGTCTTGATTTTCCTCGTTGAAATTAACTTTTTTAGGTCCTTCTTTATGTATTACACCTGATCCAGCAGTCATCCACTGAACATCTCCAGGTTCCATATGTCCTTCATTTCCAAGAGTGTCTAGATGGTCGCTAGTTCCGCGTATGTTATAAGAAACTGTTTCAAACCCGCGGTGGGGGTGCCAGTCTGTTCCTATTCTATTGTTTGCCAACATCGTTTTTGGGCCAATTTGATCTATAAGTAAAAATGGATCAATCTGACTTAAGCCTTCAACTGGGAATGGACGCTGCACCTCAAAGCCTTCACCCTCTAATGTCGTATGAACTTTTATTATCCTTGTATGCATCATAATCTCCAATATAGTTCAAAACTGAACTAATTATAGAAACTCGTTAAAACAAAAAATATTCCTGATGATACATATTATTGTTATTCGATCTGATCTAATTCATCAACAGGATCAATCAAAGAATGGTTACCTTCTGTCATTTTAAAAATTCCGGTAGCATTACTAGCGTCAAAGGCTAAATCTAATTTTTTGGTCTCAGGGTCGATGTGGCGTTCAATAAATTCAAAAAATGAACCAGGTACGTCTAATTGGATAGTTTCACCAGAATCGTCAATGAAACAACGATTGATTGGATCTGCTCTATATGCTGTTTGGAGGACCCTTCCAGTTTTTGAGACCTCTATAGACTCTTTCATTGGTGACCCAAATTCGTTTTCTTCATTGACTAAATCGCTTAATATTTTTACTCTATCTGTAGCATGATTAAATGCATTACCTTCGGTTGATATCCAGGCCATTTCTGCAGAATGTTTAAAAATATTTTTATAGTCACTTAATTTTGGTATTGGGTGTTGACGAGCAAAAGCAGAGGTTATATTAGCCAAAAATTCACCACATTTTTCTCTTGGCAAAAAGTTATTATTAGACAAAAATTCAAGATCAGATTTTGTTTGTTCACTTAGTGGATCAATGGAGTCTTCGATCACATTGATAACTGCTTTTACAAAATTATCATCATCAACTTGTTCAGGATGGAATTCGCTTACGAAATATTGTGGAATTACTTCTGGAAAATCAGTGTGAGTATAGCTTCTTCCAGTCATTTTTAACTTTTCTAATGGATAAGTATTGTTATGAAAATAACCTAGAGCACGCAATATTCTTACTAAGGATTCTTCGCCAGATGGCAAATTGCCATTCCTATCGTATAACACAGTCCTAACGGCACCGTGATCAAACATGATGGTTCTTTCCTCTGTTAAATGTCGATCAAAATAAATTCTGGCATGTGGAACTCTTTGGAGCAGGTCAGCATATAGTGTGAGAAATAAACTAAATGACAAATGTGCCCTTGGAACATTTTCATCACCAAATGAAGATACAACATTAGGTATTAATATTACATGGGAAAACTCTTCGATATTTTTTTGACCAACTATCTCACGAATAATATTATATATAGTTATGTCCGTTGAGCACAATGACATTGATTTATCCATATATACCTATCTTCAAATCAGTCCGATGTATGCGATACCGCAATACCATCTGTAAAAAGTTTACCAAAACTTGTCTCTACAAGGTCTTTATACAATATATCTTCTTGGCGTATGAAACCTTGTTGTGGCAATATTGCTTTAGACACTAACTCTATTACTGCACAGCAGCTAGATGCTGTAGTCCATGATATTGCCCTCCAATTTGACCCATTAATCTCTCTCGCATGAAAAGCTCTAACATAAGTATCTCGTATAAATTTTCCTTCTTGCTCACCTTCAACAGCACTATAAATATAGACAACATCATCAGTAGATTGAGGTTTAGCTTCTGTTAGAACTTTTGCTAATGAGTTTCTATCTTGTCCCATACGCATTTCATTTGCCATAAAATTCATTAATTTACAATGTCCAGGATAGCGCAAAGTTTTGTAATCCAAACTCTCTAGTTTTCCTTGATATGTCTCAGTCATAGTCCCGCAACCACCACTTGTAATAAATGCTTCTAGTTTTATTCCGTTGATAATCACGGTTTCTAATTCGCTAAGCGACGGCACAATTTGTTTTTCGCCTTTACGGATTACTTCTGCATCATTTAAATATTCGTTAATTATTCCTTCAGCTGACCAATTAACAGAGTATCCAAGTAGTCCATGTGGAGTTCTAGGAAGTGCACCAACTCTAAGTTCTAATGAACGAACTTTATCGAATTTCCTCATTAAAGAAGAACCAATAATTCCTATCAGCCCAGGAGCAAGTCCACATTGTGGAACTAAAGCAGTTTTTGAATTTGCACTATTTTCTTTAACAAAATGTGTATGTGGAACATCTTCTGTTAAGTCGAAATAGTGAACTTGTGTTTTAATAGCTACTTTTACAATAAGTGTGTTTAAAAAATAAGGTAAACAACTAACAATTGCATCATAACCTTTTATTGAATCTTCTAGAACTTTTTCGTCAGTTACATCAATGCTTTGTGTAGAAAATGGGAAATCTGAACGAATAACTTGGTCGAAACCAGTAACTTCCACTCCATCGTAATGGAGCAAACTAGCAACTAAACTACCAACCTTGCCGAGACCGACTACAGCTATTTTCTTAATACTGCCTTGCATTTTCTCCCCTTACTATCAGTGTTTTATCCTAGAATTATGAGTATGATTTCGACTAGTTAGAACAAAAGCTTTAAGGGCTTTATTTCTTAATCTATAGAGACGATGATAGTAAATATGACTGACCAAAACGCGTTTAATGAACTTTGTGCCATAACGGGCCAGCAGTGCATTATTGGTGAAGATATTCCAGAGCGCTATTTTGAACCCTGGAGAGGCAAAATTGGATCAGCAATAGCAATTGTATTTCCTGAATCTATTGAGCATATTCAAAAAACTATTACTTGGGCTAAAAACGAGTGTTATAGATTGCTACCTCAAGGTGCGCGTACTGGACTTGTTGATGCATCAGTACCAAGTAAAGAAAATAGTGAAAACTCTGTAATAGTATCATTTGAAAAATACCGTTCGAACATGAAAATTAACGTTCAGGATCAAAGGTTGATTGTTGATGCTGGGTTCTTGTTAAGTGAAGTTAATGAATATTTAAAAACATTCGGCTATTTTTTACCTGTTAATGTAAGTTCTGACCCTATGGTTGGGGCTATGGCATCAACAAATATTGGAGGTTCATCTGTATTGCGTCATGGTGATTTTCGATCTTTAATGAAAGGTATCCAAGTAGTATTAGCGGATGTCGATCTAAGTGTTTATGATTCATTACAAAGACCTATAAAAGATAATTCTTCGTTGAACTTTACACAATCATTCTGTGGGTCATTTGGTCAACTAGGTTTTATAACTTCAGTTGCCTTGAAAGTCTTTCCAATAGAAAAAGCATCAACTACTTATTGGATTCCACTATCAAATGATGAAAATACTGCTTTATTAGTTAATAAACTTGAAAGTATAAGTGGTGATTTATTAGTCGCTTGTGAGATGGTTAGCTCAAATGTTTTAAAGGCAACAAATGAAAATTATTCAGAATTAAATTCTAAAATTGTTATACCTTATGTAAAAGATCAAGTTGATGTTTTATTTGTAGAGTTCGCTACTACATTAGAAAATGATGATATCAAAAATAAGGGTGAAGAAATTTTAGCTAAACTTGTAGAATTAGGTTTAGTAGATGATGCTTTGAACTTAGATTCATCAAAAACGTGGGAAATTAGACATAGTTTTTCTGAATCTGTGAGAAATTTTTCTAGGAAACTCATTACATGTGATATATCAACAACCAAAGATAAATTTTTTAAACTTAGAACAAGTATTCATAAAGAAATTTCTAAAATATATCCAGACCTTGTCATATGTGATTTCGGTCACGTTGGAGATGGTGGAATACATATGAATATTGCTATTCCAAAGTCTTTAAGTGATGTCGATTTTTCTGACGAAGATGTAAAGAAGATAAGAAGAGTAGTTAATGATTTAACCAATTTTTATGGCGGGAGTTTTTCGGCAGAACATGGATTAGGTGCACTAAATTCTGATTATTATCACGAATATATCCCCAAAGTTGATAAGTTGTTAACGAGAAGTTTAAAAATATTCTGTGACCCAGAAAATATTCTCGGTCATTCGTCAATAGATTTTATAACAGGAGAGTAGTGGAAATTTATGTTTAAGTTAAGTGACAAAATTATAGGTACTGATATTCCGAATACAGGAGATATTTCAGACGAAGTCTTTCGAGTATTAGATATATTGTCAATAAAGATCAATAGCTATGGTTTTAGTAGCTCAGAGAAAATAGATGATTCTCGAATAAATTTAAGAACTCCAATTACCGGTGAGGTTTATGGTTCTATATCTGCTACAACGATAGACGAAATTAAAGAAAAAATTTCTGATGCAAAAAGTTACTATAAAGAATATGCAATGATCCCGGCACCAAAACGCGGTGAGTTTGTAAGAATCTACGGAAATCTACTTAGAGAATATAAAAACGAATTAGGTTTTCTAGTTAGTGTTGATGCTGGAAAAATTTTAAGTGAAGGTTTAGGCGAAGTGCAGGAAATGATTGATATATGTGATTTAGCACTAGGTCAATCAAGACAACTCTTCGGAAAGGTAATTGCAAGTGAGCGACCTATGCATTCAATGCGTGAAACGTATTTGCCACTTGGTGTTGTTGGTATTGTTACAGCTTTTAATTTTCCTGTCGCTGTATTTGCGTGGAATGCTGCACTAGCATTTATTTGTGGTGACCCGGTCGTATTTAAACCTTCTGATAAATGCGTTGTTAGTGCCATTGCGATTTATGAATTAGCAAAGCGAGCCGCAAAAGAAGTAGGAATTGATGAGAATGTTTGTCAACTGGTTCTAGGTGGAATTGATGCAGCCAATACTATTGCGAGTCATGTAGATATAGCACTCTTAAGTGTGACTGGTTCAACTCTTGCCGGTGCTGCTCTTAGTAAAATTGTTAATGAACGTTTTGGAAAAATTCTTTTAGAGCTCGGTGGTAATAATGCGATGATTGTTACTCCAAGTGCAGATATTGAATTAGCAACGCGAGCAATTGTGTTTTCGGCAGCAGGTACTGCAGGCCAGCGTTGTACAACATTGCGTAGACTAATTGTTCATGAATCAATTTTTGAGAAATTGATGGAAAAAGTAAAAAAAGCATATGCAAGTTTAAAAATTGGTAATCCTCTTAATTCAGATACTTTGATTGGTCCTTTAATAGAAAGCAATTCTTCTCAAGCTATGGAATTAGCAATAGATAATTTAAGCAATAACGGACAAGTAGTTGTTGGGGGTGAGCGTATGTTCGATGCTGTTTATCCAGATGCATATTATCGAATGCCAGCCATTATAAAAATGGAATCTCACATTATAGATTTAGATCATGAAACATTTGCTCCACTTTTAAGTACTATCACATATTGTGATATTGAAGAAGCTATTGAGTTAAATAATAAAGTTCCGCAAGGTCTATCGTCATCCATATTTACAACAAATATTAAAGAAGCGGAATTGTTCATGTCACCAGTTGGTTCTGATTGTGGGATTGTAAATGTGAACATTGGTCCAAGTGGTGCTGAAATCGGTGGTGCTTTTGGCGGCGAAAAACAGACTGGCGGTGGGCGTGAATCTGGTTCAGATGCATGGAAGGCTTATATGAGAAGAACCACCAATACAATTAATTATTCAGATTCATTACCATTGGCTCAAGGCGTCGAATTCATTTAAAACGTAGCTTTATCCTTTTTAGCAGAGTTATCCACAGTTTTGTTGTGTACCCTAAACAAAATAGAACTTCGTGCATCCATGCTTTAAAAGCACTAGAGTCATTGTATTAAACCTAGGGGGTACAATGAAAAAAATATTAACGATAATTTCGCTGACTATTGTCTGTACATTAGTTTTTACAGCATGTTCTAAGAAAGAAGAGAAAAAAACTACTGAAGGTCTATCAACAGTAGAGGCTGGAAAACTGACAATCTGTTCTGACATTCCATATGCTCCATTTGAATTTTTAGATGGTAAAGATGTTGTTGGTATTGATGCTGATTTAATTTCAGCTATAGCTAAAGACAATTCTCTTGAAGCAAAATTCGTCGATACTGATTTCGATTCAATATTTGCTCAATTAAAAGCTGGTAAGTGCGACGTAGTTGCATCTTCTGTTTCTATAACAGATGAGAGGAAAATGTCAAATGATTTTTCTGATTCTTATTTCACAATCACACAGTCTTTACTAGTTAATAATAAAGATACAGAAACCTTGACAGATCTTGATAAATTATCTGGAAAAGTAATTGGCGTTCAAAGTGAAACTACAGGAGCCGATTTTGCAAAAGAATCATCAGAAAAAGATGGCTATACAGTCAAAGAATTTACTGGTGCGGATGAGCTTTTAAGCGCTTTACGTGCAGGTTCGATTGATGGTGTGATCCAAGATTATCCAATTAACGCATATGAGTCAACTACGAATGGTTCTGCAACTGTAACTAAAAAGTTCGAAGGTGATGAGGGTTATGGATTTGTAATTTCTAAGGATAATCCTGAACTTACTAAAGCCATAAATGTATCTTTGAAAAAGTTAAAGAGTAATGATACTTACGATAAAATCGTTGCTAAATACTTAGGTACTAACTAAGAACCATCAATTTTAGTTAAATTACAATAAGCTGGTGTGTAATATGATTGCACACCAGCTTATTTTGTATCCAAGACTTGCCGCTGGCGGAGTTGAGGGGATACTTGATGAATTTTTTTCTCTACGTATATTCAAAAAGGTTTTCCCCGAAATATTCTTAGAAGCTGCAAGAAATACTATTGTTTTTACGACTATAGCTTTTATTGGGGGGCTTTCATTTGGTCTGTTCTTAGCCTTAATGCGTACTTCCAAAAAGAAATATTTGAGATGGCCTTCTGCAACTTTTATCGATTTTATTCGCGGCCTACCTTTGTTGCTAATAATGATTGTGATCGGTTTAGGTTTCCCTATCCTATTTAAAGAATATAACTTAAATTTTCCTGGTCCTTTAAGTTTTTTTAATAATCTTTGGCCATTTGGTCGAGATGGTACGAAGTACATACCTGGTGCATTGGCGCTATCATTGGTAGCTGGCGCGTATATGGCAGAAACAATTCGTGCGGGTATTGAATCAGTCCCACGTGGCCAAGCTGAGGCTGCCCGTTCACTGGGTATGTCGAATACTCAGACGATGAAAAAAGTTGTTTTGCCACAAGCTTTTCGGACAATTGTTGGTCCACTGACAAATGAACTTGCATTACTATTTAAAGATACTTCTTTAGTTTCTGTTTTAGGAGTAGAAGTTGGTGGTAGAGAATTAACAAAGTTTGCACGTGATGCTACTAATCAACTCGCAAATACAACGCCACTAATTGCAGCGGGTATTTGTTATCTTTTAATTACTATCCCTCTACTTCAACTTGTGGCATTTTTTGAGCGTCGTGCGAAAGCAGGTACACGATGAGTGATGAAGTTGTAATAAAGTTTGAAAATGTTGCTAAATCTTTTGGTGACAAGGTCGTATTAAAAGATATTAATTTTAATGTTACTCGAGGAGAAGTTGTTTGTATAATAGGACCTTCTGGTTCTGGTAAATCAACCTTATTGAGATGTATTACACAGCTAGAAGAAATATCAACAGGTGAAATCACCGTCTTAGGTAAAGCGGTTTCAAAAATAAATAAAAAAGAGATAAATAAACTTCGTACTAACGTGGGTATGGTGTTTCAACATTTCAATTTATTTCCTCATATGACAGTCATCAAAAATGTTACCTTAGCGCTAGTAAAAGTAAAAGATATGAGCAAAGTTCAGGCTCGAAAGATCGCTTTGAGTGTATTAAAAGATGTTGGACTGAGTGATAAGATCGACATGTTTCCAGCATCGCTTTCTGGTGGACAGCAACAACGTGTCGCCATTGCACGATCATTGGCAATGAAGCCTGACATAATGTTATTTGATGAAGTGACATCTGCGCTTGATCCAGAATTAGTTGGTGACGTTTTACAAGTTATGCGAAAACTCGCTAATGAAGGTATGACTATGGTTGTGGTAACTCATGAAATGGACTTCGCTCGAGGCGTTGCAGACCGGGTAGTATTTATGGATGATGGAGTAGTGGTTGAACAAGGTGACCCAGAGGATATATTCACTAATCCAAAAAATGAGAGAACAAAATTATTTCTGTCTCGTGTACTTGACAGGCTTTAAGCTAATGAATCAATTATCAACTCTAAATCTTTAACTGTTGTATTCGGATTTGTTATACATAGACGTATAACAGTCTCGCCGTTAAATGATGTCGGTACTATGAATGCAAATTCATTTTCTAACAAAGTATTACACCAAGAAGTGTAATCTTGCCCAGTCCAACCTTTTCTTCTAAATAAGATCACGCTCAATTGTGGCTCAATCACTAACTCGAGATGGTCAGATTTCCTTATTAGTTCCCCGCCTTCATTGCTTACATCAACACATGTCGTTACAGCTGTTGAAAATGCATCGGTACCGTGAACTGCAAGTGCGAACCAAAGCGGCAATCCACGCGCACGTCTTGTCAAATGATGTGCATAGTCGGAAGGATTAAATTCAACTGTATCATTTACAACATCTAAATATTCTGCGTGTTGAGCGTGTGCAAGACGTGCATCTAGTGGGTCTTTATATATAAGTGCTGCACAATCATATGGTGAGAACAACCACTTATGTGGATCTACAACAAAACTATCGGCTTGTGTCACACCTTCAAATAACGGTGCTGTGGATTCACATAACATACCAGCACCACCGTATGCGCCATCAACATGAAACCAAACGTCGATATCATATGCTATTTTTCCTGTTTGATTTAGTTCGTCTACATAACCAGTATTTGTTGCACCGGCAGTTGCAACAACGCAAAAGAGTCGATCCCTATCTTCTTTTGAATATGAATTTAGTGCTGCTTGAAGATTTTCAGGAGTAAGTCTATTATATTCATCACCAGGAATCTCAAGTAAATCTACATCCATAGCTTGGGCTGCATGTTTGATTGAGGTGTGTGCACTTGGTGCACACGCTAATGCTAATCTAACCTTTTCCATTTCTGGATGCACTCTTCGAAACCAATGTCTTGCAGCAATAAGTGCAGATAGATTTGCGGCGGTTCCTCCAGAAACAAAAACACCAGCAGCGCTTTCTGGATAACCCACCATGTCCATGATAAAACGCAATGCTTGATTCTCAGCAGCTACTACTCCCGATCCCTCAAGCCAAGTGCCACCGTACATGGAGCATGCTGATACGACTAAATCAAAAAGTGATGCTGTGTTTGACGGTGCATTGGTTACGAAAGCTAAATATCTAGGGTGATCAGTAGATATTGTTGCAGGTTGAACTATATTTTCAAAAAAGTTAAATGCTTTATTTCCACCAAGTCCTTTATTTGTAATTACTCCATTAAATTTTGGTAAAAGTATTTCTGGTGGAACTGGCCCGCCGAGAGACGGCGGGTCTTGCTTTAGTCTCTCTAAAGTAAATTTTAATATTCGTTCTGCAAGCTCTGCTGTATCTTCATTAAAGTCGTGTAATCCCATTTGATTATTTCGAATTTATTTTTTTATAGGCGAGACCTGAGAGTACTTCCCATATAACTCCATGAGCATTATTAATAGTTACATCAGCCCAGTCATAGGGTGGCGATACCTCTACTAAGTCCATGCCTACTAAGTTTGTTTCCAGAGCAATTCGTCTAACAGTTTTTAATAGTTCAAGCGGAGTCATTCCACCGGGAGCTGGGGTTCCTGTTGCTGGTGCAAATCCTGGGTCTAATACATCTATGTCTACTGACATATATAAGAATTCTGTACCTTGTTTTGCTTCTTCTAATGCTTGACTAATTACCTTTTGTATGCCATCTTTGAACACTTCTTCCATAGTATGCCATCTCATACCTTGGTCCTTCATCCATTGAAATTCTTCAGTACCTGGCCAATAACCACGCAGTCCTACCTGTATAAAGTTCTCTCCTTTTACAGCACCAGATTCAATGAGTCGCCTCATGGGCGTTCCATGACTACAAAGATTTCCATCGACTATATTGCCTGTATCTGCGTGTGCATCAAAATGAATTATACCGACTTTTCCTTTACCATATTTTTCAGCTATTGCACTAAATGCTGGGTTTACTATTGAGTGGTCACCACCAATTGTTATTGGGAAGATATTTCTATTTGCTACTTCTAATACACGATCAAATATTGCTTTGCGTGAATATTCCCACATTCCAGCTTGGCATATTGCATCTGCGTAATCTACACATTTGAGTTTCTCAAATAGCTCAATCTCTAGGTCTATGTTAAAAGTACCAGGATGATATGCTCTTGCTCTAATTGCTTGTGGACCGAATCTTGCACCTGGCCGATTTGATGTATTGTCATCATAAGGCGCTCCAACTATTGCAACATCTGGTTTGAATGCATCAAGTTGTTCAGGCTCTGTAAGGTAAGGAAATTTTCCGAAACTCAACATACCTTGATAGCTTGGAGCATCTAATTGTTCTTGTAATCCTGGTGGTATTAGTGCCTCGAATTCAGGATTTATATTCTGTTGGCCGTTTTCAGTTTTACTATTTTCCATATGTCTATGTTATACGAACTTAGATTGCTGCGACTGTACTCACCTATGTTTGTCTTGATATAGCTTAGGTTAAGGTGAAGAGTTTTGCGTCTGTATTTGTTAATAGTGAGTCACGAACCCATTCATGGCACGTAAAGTAAAATATTTGACGTTTTTCTGCGATCTCGTTAATAATTGGCACAATAGATTTAAATCGTGTTTTATCGAAATTTACGGCAATATCATCAAACATCGCGGGTATAAAAGGAGCACGTTTATTGGTTTGCATAACGGCTAAGCGAAAAGCTAAATAAAGTTGTTCACTAGCTCCCCTTGAAAGCTTGTTGCTATCTAGTATTGATTTGGCGTTTCTGGCATTAAATAAACTTTGTTGTGACTTTGATTGGCTAATATTTTCAATATCTGTTTGTATAGATTCCCATTTGGAATTTGTCATTTTTGAAAATAGTTCTGATGCTTTTTTAGTAACCTCTGGTTGAAAGTTTTCTTGCCATTTATTAAAAGCAGACTCACATACTTTGGAACTAATATAAGCAAGCTTATATTTATTATGCAAGTGGCGTAATTCGCTTACTAATTCTTCTTGAATTAAATAGAGATCTTGAATAAGTGTCGATTTATTTAAAACTTCTTGTTTTTCACTCAATGTTCCAATTGATTGAGATATTTCATCTACTTTTTCTTTTATTTGTGCATTTTCAAAATTTGCATCCGAGAGATTAGAAAGTAAACTTTCAGATGATTGTCCTATAAAAACACGTTTAGCATTTTCTAATGTAGTGAAATTCTCCAATAATTGATTTTCGAGTTTTTCCATTTTAGTATTATGAACATCTGCTTGTGATTTCAATTCTTTTTGTTGCTTTGCAATGCCATTTAATGTATCTAGCCAATTTTGCGCATGAGTAATAGATAGAAAAGAAATATCATTTTCTTTTCTGTAATCTGATCGTTCAGCTAAATCGTTTATTGTGGAATAAAAGCTATCGAATTTCGAAGTCAGTCTTTTGATTGAATTTATAGTTTTATCTATTTGAATATTTATAGTTGTTAATGAATTGAAATCTTTAATATATTTTTGAACATGATTTGGTTCAATTTTCTCTTTAAAACCTGCTTTTAAGCAGCTATTACCATATGTACTACTTCCAATTTTGATATCTTCGAGTAATTTCACCTGTTCAAGTTTTTTTAATGAAAGTAATTGTTTGTTATGTTCAATTTCTATTTGAAGATGGTCAACCTGGCTTAAAGTTGGATTTATAGATGTTGTTATAACTTCTATTGGTGAATTTGACTTAATCGCATTTTTAGATGAAAGTAGATATCCAATTATGGTTGCAAATAATGCTGTCGCTCCAACGGCACTTATTGTAATATTTTTAAACATAAATCCAGCACCTATTAAAGATGTGAATAATATGGATGCAATTATAGTGTTCGTATTCTTGTATGATTTCTTCTCAAAAGTACTTGTATCATTGGTATTTTCTTTAATTTGAATTTTCGACTCTGCAGCATATTTTTCTAATTGTTTATTAGAGAGTTCTATTTTGCTCGACAAATTACTTATTTCATTTTTTAAATTTTCTAAAATCGACTTATTTGATGATCGTGATAAAATTTGATCTTCTATTACAGCTTCAAATTCTTGAGAAACAAGATATGTAGTTGTATCATCTGGATCGAGTGTTTCTTTTAAACGTAATGATATTTGCTCAAGATCTTTTAGCTGGCTCTGTTTCTCATTTTCTAAAGTATCTAAATCTTTTTCATCAGTAATTAAATGTTTTGATTGTTTTAATAATACATCGATGTCGTTTACCTCATCAACCAATTTTTCGTTATATGGCTGTGGAGAAATTGCTTTTAATTCATTAAATTTCGTGTATATTTCAATATTATCAATCATAGATTTAAGATTTTTAATCTCTAGTTCTATGGAGTCTGCTTCAGATCTAGTTTCAATACGTTCTATATTTAATTGTGCAATAGCACCTTCAAGATCATTTGATAGTTTTGAATCGGTTTTTAGTGCTTTAAGTTCTTTTTTATTTTCATCAATCTTTTTCAATACGATATTGATTTCTTTTTTAGCTGTAGCATTTTCTAGGAACAAAGATTCACATTTTTCTTTAATTGTCTTGATCAATAGTGCGGGTGAAACTGATGTCTTAGCTTGTAATGCGCCAAAGATATATTCAACTTGCGTTTGATCTTTTAACATTGACTCAGATGTGTCTTTGTTTATCTCATCTAAAGATAATGAGTATATTGAAGAATAATTGTTATAAGAAATGCCATCTGTTAAGGTTCTTCTAAGGTCAAGGTTTGCTGGTAAAAATCGATTCTCTAATTTTGAACCATTCAATATTTGTCTAATAGTATTATTTTCAGAGCCACTGACGATTGATATCTCACCATTTGTAGAAATATCAATATTCTTAAATGTATCTTTATAGCTACTACTTATATTTTTTGTTCTATCTGAATGAAATTTTTCACCATTTGCAAAAAGCATCCAAGTGATAAAATCACGTATCCGAGATTTTCCAGTTTCGTTATCACCAAAAATTATATTCAATTCTGGAGATAAATCTTCAATATTTACTGGGTTTAAATTGGAGTACTCAATATGGATTGATGAAATGTATGGATTAGTCATTATTTAGTTTTTCCTAATAATTCATTATGTACTTGTGAAATATATTCTTTAACTTCTATTTCTGTATCTATAGGTACATAGTCTGAAACGTTAATCTCGCTTATTGATAAGGCATTAGATATTTTTAAAGCCTGTTTGCCATAGAGTTCATCTATTTCAATATTGCCTATAGAATCAATTTCTTGTTCGATGCTTTGAAAATATTCGCTGTTTTGCACAAGCTCTTCGAAACTTTCTGTTTGACTGTTGGTTTTGATCTCTGTAATTATTACTCCAGTAATATTCTCATTAATAATGTCTGTCAGGTCGTCAGTATCTATATATGAACCTTCAAACTCAATCAATGTTAAAACTAAACGACATAATATAAGTTGTGATATGTCTTCGTATTTATTCTCTAATTGCAGCTTAATGTTTTCGGCGATCTCTTCAACACTATTCGAATTCTCGATTGTTAAATCTTCTTTTATGTATCTGACGACATCCGTTTCGATAAATATAGAGATTGCTATCGATCCAGGATGTTCGAATTCGATTATCGATACGCCTTTGGCTTCACATTCTGAAGGTTTTGGGCTAAATGCTTGATGATTTCCACTATAAGCAACCAAAGGGTTATCTGAGAGAATTGCGCGTTTATGAATATGGCCTAGTGCAAAATAATCGTAATCATATGATGTCAAAGTTTTCAAACTACTTGGCGCATAGTTTGAATGATTTAAGTCTCCTCCAACATTTGTATGTAAGACTGCAATATTAAAATCTGCATTTGTTTTAGTCGGAAATTGTTTTGCTAAATTACGATCCTCGTTTTGGGTTGCATAGCTAACACCATGTATATCAACGCTATGACCATTGAATATAAAAGAAACTGTCTCTACTTCTTTATTGCTAAAAAGAAAAACATTTTTTGGCCATGAAGCTGAAATTTCAGAAATAAATTTAAGCGGATCATGGTTACCAACAGTGATAACAACTTGTATATTTTCTGATTCTAAAATTTTAAAGAAATTGAAAAGATAAGATCGGACACGATGATTCATTGCCGCATCATCTTTCATGTTAAATAAATCGCCGGCAATAATAAGAATATCTACTTTTTCGCTAATCGCGGTCTTAGAAATATTATTTAGAGCCAAAAGCGGGGCATCTCGTAATATAGCAATATCGCGATCGTCAATATACGCATTTTGACTAGTTCTTAAAGAACCACTTAATGCAGCATCTAAATGCAGATCTGCGCAATGCAGAATTTTGAGGGACGGAAACTTCAAGCTCATATAAACAAGCGTATCATGGCTGTGTGACAATTATTATATGCTTAGTTAATAGATTTTGCGACTTTATTCATTACCTTAGCTAGTTCTAAATCTTTTTCGCTCACACCTAAAATATCGTGGGTAGATAAATCAACTTCAACACGATTATATATATTTGTCCAATTAGGGTGGTGGTCTATTTCTTCACAAAATTCAGATACTTTAAACATAAAATTTATTGCCTTTGTAAAAGTATCAAATCGATATATTTTAGAAATAGATGCATCATTATGACGAAAACCATCAAGTTCAGAATTTTTCAACAATTCAACGATCTCACTATGTGAAAGTTTGACTATTTTATCTTGTTTATCTATATTGTCCATATCAAATCTCTACAAAATGGTTAATGCGCATTACTGCGTCACGGATTTTAATTGCATCACGCAAATCTTCTTCATCTTTTGATTCATTAATTCCAATATATGTTCCATCGTCGTCATAGTCCATAATTAATAGATGATTTTCATCTAATAACCAAAAATCAATGGCACCCCAGCGGTTAAAAATTACATCTAGCTCATTATCGTCACACGTAAGATCAAAATCATCTTCACTAATAAGTCTAATAACTTCACCAGCTTTCGTAGTCATCTCGTAGGCATGTGTCATTTCAAATCGTAGATAGTCAGTCGAAGGGTTACAAACAATACGGGCGCGGTCCATTCTTGCTCCAACAGCAATTTTAGATTTAACTAAATCACACCATTTTATCATGCCATCATTATTTGTAATATCTACATCTTTGCCAGCTAGATAGTCAGCGTAATCTTTAGCTTCATAATCAACACGGTATTCTGGTAATGATTCGAGTCTAAATGCTGATTTTTTAAATGATTCCCATGGGCTTTGATCTGAAAGATCGTGAGGTTTTGCATCTTGCGAAATATTTTCCATACGTTTAATTTAGGTTAGAAGTTTAGATATATTCAACTCGCCGTATGAAAAATGTTTTTATACCTTATAAATATTGATACAATCCTCTAATTCCACCATATTGGACAACATTAGGTATATGATTTAGTCGTGGATTCCAAATCACCAGAAGAGTCAGTTGACTCTGTTATCAAATTAGATAATGTATCAAAGATTTTTGAAAAATATGTTGCCGTGGAAAATGCCAATTTTGAAATAAAAAAAGGTGAATTTTTCTCGATGCTTGGACCATCTGGTTGTGGTAAAACAACAACACTTCGAATGATTGCAGGTTTTGACTTGCCGACTAAAGGCCGGGTGCTTTTAGAAGGCGAAGATGTATCAAGAACACCTCCATTTAAACGAGATGTGAATACAGTATTTCAACAATATGCATTATTCCCTCATATGTCTGTACTCAAAAATGTAATGTTTGGACCAACAATAAAAGGTGTAAAAAAAGGCGAAGCTAAAAAGCGTGCAATGAAAATGCTAGAAATAGTAAAACTGGAACAATTTGCAGATCGAAAACCAGCGCAATTAAGTGGTGGTCAACAACAAAGAGTTGCATTGGCCAGAGCCCTGGTAAATATGCCTAAAGCACTATTGTTAGATGAGCCATTAGCTGCTCTTGACTTAAAATTACGTCAAAATATGCAACTTGAACTTAAACGAATTCAACGTGAAGTCGGTATAACGTTCATTTTTGTTACCCATGACCAACATGAAGCCTTAACAATGAGTGATCGTATTGCTGTCATGAGCCAAGGTCGCGTCGAACAAATAGGTACTCCTGAAGAGATCTATAATCATCCAAGTACTCAATTTGTTGCAAGTTTTATTGGTGATGCAAATTTAATAGAAGGAAAAGTTACAAAAGATAATGGCGGTGTTTTAACCATCGCTGTTGGAGATAATCAAATCCAGTCAGAATCAACTCCAGATGATTTAAAAGTTGGCGATGATGTAACAATAATGATAAGACCGGAAAGAGTTGTTCTGTTTCCTGAAAATTCAGCATCTAAACCAGATAGTAATTATTTAGAATGCACAGTAAGTTCACATACATTTGAAGGTGCACAGTCGCGATATTCACTCATTGGGCCAAATGGTCAAGAATTATTTGCATATGTTGATTGGGTGGATAATTTGGATGAACAGCTAGTAGGTTCACCATTGCGATTGACATGTGATCAAAAGGTAGTCAGAGCATTCAAGAAATAAATATAAACAAAATGATAATGGGGGAATAATGACAAACGAAAAAAAAGAAGTATCAAGCGGATTACAAGTAAATCGTAGAGATTTCTTAAAATCCATTGGAATTATTGGTGGTACGCTAGCAATATCTCCTGCAATTCTCGCAGCATGCTCTAGTGGTTCTTCTAGTAAAGCTAAATCGGTAACTATTTCGAACTGGACGTCATATATTTCAGATCAATTAAAAAAAGATTTTGAAAAAGATACCGGAATAAAACTCACATACATTGAAGATATAAATGATAACAGTGAATATTTTGCAAAAATCCAACCAGTACTAAATCGCAATGAATCTATTAACCGCGACGGATTTATGTTAACTGACTGGATGGCTAACCGCATTATAAATCAAGTTAAATGGGCACAACCACTAGATGATTCTAAATTTCCTAATAAGAAAAATCTAACTTCAAATTTGGCTTCGCCTAGTTTTGATAAAACTCGTAAATATTCAGCACCATGGGCGTCAGTACCTGCCGGTATTGCTTATAATATTGCACAGACAGGAAAAGAACTTAAGACCTTTGATGATTTCTTAGCTGTTTCGGGTACAAAAACTGTACTTTCAGAGATGAGAGATACAATTGGAATTATTGGTTTGGCAAAAGGAATTGATATTGAAAATTCAGGCATGAAAGAATTCGGCCCAGTCTTTGATGATTTGAAGAATTACATTGATTCAGGGAAAATTAGTGGTATAAATGGAAATGAATATGTTACAGATTTAAGTGGCGGTAACCTAGCTGCATGTTTCGCTTGGGCCGGCGACGTTGCCCAAATTACCATAGATAACCCTGACGTTCGTTTTTATGTTCCAGAATCAGGTGGAACAAATGCATCGGATAACTTCATGATCCCTATTTCTTCGGATAAACCAGGTTTGGCCACAGAATTTATTAACTATTTTTATGATCCAGTAGTTAGTGCTAAATGGGTTCAGGAAGTTCAATTTATTTCACCTGTAAAAGGTGTAGGTGAAGAATTAAGAAAACTTGGTGGAGAAGCTGCAAAACTTGCAGATAACCCATTAGTAAATCCATCAGATGAATTTTTAGAAAGTCTAAATATCTTTGCATCACTTAGTGAAAAAGATGAAGAAGAATTCGATGCTAGATCATCTGAAATAACTGGTGCCGGATGAGACTAATTAATGGCTGAAGATATAGAGGTAGAAGAAACCGTAAAAAGAAAAAGAAGATTTGCTCCAGTAGCAATGCTTTCTCCTGGAATAATCTGGTTAATTTTATTCTTTCTGATACCTCTAATTTCTTTATTTATTAAATCACTTTCAGTAAGGCCAACCAGGTTTGGAAACGTTAAGTTTGCTTGGGAATGGTCAAATTATTCGACTGCATTCACAGATTACGGAGCACAATTTCAAAGATCTTTCACCTATGCCATCATTGCAACAATTATTGCAATATTTTTAGCATTCCCACTCGCATATATAATAGCTTTCAGAGCTGGACGATGGAAAAACTTTTGGATGGGCATAGTAATGGTGCCATTCTTTACGAGTTTCTTAATTAGAACATTAGCTTGGAAAACTATTCTTGGCTCACATGGACCTATTTTCTCTCACTTTGTTGGACCTAATGCAACTATCTCAATTTTGCCTAGTGATTTTCAAGTTTTAAGAACACCATATGCTGTAATTGGTGGACTCGTATATAACTTCTTACCATTCATGATTCTTCCTCTATACGTTGCATTAGAAAAAATCGATCCAAAATTAATGAATGTTGCACGCGATCTATATGCAAATACATTTATAGCATTTCGAAAGATAATTCTACCTATGGCTGCACCAGGAATCTTTGCAGGTAGTCTTCTAGTCTTTATTCCTGCTGCAGGCGATTTTGTTAATACATATTATTTAGGTTCAGCAAAAACATCTATGATAGGTACAGTTGTACAAGACCAATTTTTGCGTCAAAGTAATTATCCTGTAGCATCGGCACTTTCTTTTATATTTATGTTGATTGTTGTAATTCTATTCATAATTTACAGTTCAATTTTTGATGCAGAGGATTTAGCTGGATGAGTGATAAAGAAACTTACGTTGAATCAAGAGGGGGAAAATTAGGCCGCTGGGGAGTTAATATTTCTGGAACCCTTGTAATGATCTATCTATTTATACCAATTTCAATCATTCTGATTTTTAGCTTTAATGACCCTTCATCAAAATTTAATTTAGTTTGGAAAGGCTTCACGACTAAACATTGGGTAAAAACAATTATGGGCGGAGAGCCTAATAAATTTTATTATCCAGAATTAAATAATTCTCTATATAGATCTATATATATTGCATTGGGTTCTTCTCTAATCGCAGTGATCCTTGGTTCACTTATAGCTTTTGCTCTAGCGCGAAGGAAAATAAAAGGTTCTGGTGCAATCGCAGGTTTTCTAGTTTTGCCGCTTACTACACCAGAAATAGTTCTTGGTGCTTCACTCCTAACACTATTTTTAGACTTCACATATAAAATAGGTGGACATACTTTAAAAATTCCTTTTGGTATGCCAACAATATTTATTGCACACATAATGTTTTGCATGAGCTATATAACATTAACAGTAAAAGCGCGATTACGAGGTTTCGATTGGGCCATAGAAGATGCCGCCAAGGACTTAGGTGCAAACGGGAGACAAACTTTTTTTAAAGTAATATTTCCACTAGCACTGCCTGGTATTTTTGCAGCATTTTTATTATCTTTTGCTTTATCTTTTGATGATTTTATTATTACTCTATTCGTAAGTGGTGACGTTAAAACATTCCCTATTCAAGTTTTTGGTCAATCTAGAACTGCTATCCCTCCTCAGATAAACGTACTATCGAGCATTTTATTGATAATAACTACAACAATATTTATAATTCCGACAGTTTTATCTATTCGAAAACAGAAAAAAATTGCTAAGATACGTGCAAATACTCCTTGAGAGTTTACCTTAATAGCCCGAAGAGACTTACATGAAACCCAGAATATTAATAGCTACTCGACCTTCAAGTGATGCTGCTCCTAAACATGAACCTCGTTTTAGAGAATATGTTTATCAAGCTGATATTGATGCATTGCGGAGCCAAGGAGCTATCGTGACATTGATGCCTATATCTTCGCTTGAGGATATGCCAACTATATTATCAGCGATTGATGGAGTTGTAGTCCCGGGTGGTCGTGATATTGACCCAAAATATTATGGACAGGAATTAGGAGAAAATACAAAAATTCCTCACGAAGCTTTAGATAAAAGTGATTTTGCTCTATTGAAAACTGCGCAAGAAATGCAAATTCCAACATTGGGAATTTGTCGTGGTATGCAAGCACTGAATGTTTTTAAAGGCGGTTCTTTAAATCAAGATATCGCTGGTAAGAGATCTGACCATCCTATATTAGGAGAGACATTTGAAGAGAGATCTGCAGTCAGGCACAGAGTAGATATTGTTTCAGGAACTTGGTTTGATAAAATATTTCCAACGAATGAAATAACTTCCAATTCGGTACATCATCAATGTATTGACCAACTAGGTAAAGATCTACTTATTGGTGGTTACGCTAGTGATGGGACAATTGAAGCTATAGAAACTACTTCAGATTGGTTCGCTGTTGGAGTCCAGTGGCATCCAGAACTATTTGGGAATCCATCAATAATTTTTGGCCGTTTCCTTGAGGAAGTTGCACTCTTTCGTACACTAAATAATCGACGAGAAGAATAAACTTTTTAAAGCCTTAAAAGTACTGCTGACTGGTTTAAAATTCAGATGTGAAATATATAAAGTTTTTTGTTATCGCAATAGTTTCGATATTACTTTTGAGCTTGAATGCATGTTCATCAGATTCGAAAGTATTACAAAAACCAAAAATATTATCTATTACTAATGGCCAATCGATTCAAAGCGCTATTGATAAATCTAAACCTGGAGATCTTGTCTTGATTGAACCAGGGAAATATTCAGGATCGATTGTCATCAAAACCAAAGATATAACTTTGCGAGGCCTTGATAGAAATAGTGTCATTATTGATGGTAGTTATGAACAAGATAATGGAATCATTGTCGCTAGCGATGGTGTACGTATAGAAAACTTAACAGTACAGAAATTTCGTGATAATGGTGTTTTAATACAAGGAGGCTACGAATATCCAAATAATATAAGCACTAAAAACCCAAAAAAGACTTCCAATATTTCTTCAGCCATAGAACGTTTTAGTGTCCAATATATAAATGCAAATAGCAACGGTATCTCCGGCATTTCTTCATCATTGGCAAAAAATGGTGTGATTGAAAATACATTTACTTACGCAAATGCTAAGGCAGGTATCTATATTGGTCAATGTAAGCCTTGCAATATAGATGTTGATAATAACTATGCAACTTTTAACGGATTAGGTTTTCAAGGAGAAAATTCAGCTAGTGAACTTTATGTTTATCAAAATGAATTCACAAATAACCAATCAGGTATATATCTATTAAATGATTCAAATAATAAAGAAGTATTTCAGGGCAATACTGTCATTGCAGCAAATCTTGTTTCTAATAACAATAATGAAGATGCTCCAAATATAAATCCAGATATTTTTGGTTATGGGGTAGTGATTGCTGGTGGAACATCTAATTCTATAGTCGGTAATTCTATTATTGATCATATAGTTGGTGGGATAATTTTGACTTCACAAAAAGATTTTTTGCCAATGAATAATAAAATATCAGAGAACTTTATAGGGAAACAGAAGAAAAACTTAGTCGGCAATGGAGCTATTGATATACAGTATTTTATTTCAGGCCGACCGAATGTAATGAGCTTGGGGAATTGTTTTAAAGATAATACTTTTGGATCCTCAAATATAGAAAAAATAGAATCGGTACTAACTTGCCAAGGTGCTACACCTGGGCCATTTGCTGCCTCTTTTAGACCTAAATCAAAAACAAAGACCCCACCAGTTTATTCATCTATTAACTTGTCAGAAATAACAGAACCCCAAATGCCAGGTGACCTAAAACAACTACCTAAGCAAATAGTGAAAATATTGTCTCCAGATTTAACGCTATTGAAAGTACCAACATCTAAATAAAATCAATAAAATAAGAGTTAAATGCAACATTTAGTGTTAATAATGTGCAAAGCTATTACTAACTTAAACCAAATGGAGGATAAAGTGAATAGAAAAGAACTCGTTGCAGAAATTGCAGAACGTGCTGAACTAGAAAAAAAGAAAAGTGATGAAGTGTTACAACACATCGTCGAAATAATTATGCAAAGCGTTGCAAAAGGTGAAACTATTGCAATTCCAGGATTTGCAAAATTTGCTCGCGTAGATCGCAAAGCTCGTATGGGTCGCAACCCTGCAACTGGCGAAACTATAAAAATCAAAGCTTCACGTAAAGCAAAGATCACACCTTTGAAAGCTTTCAAAGATGCTGCGCTTACTGGAAAAATGGCTGCTTCTAAAGTTGCTGCGAAACCAGCTGCTAAAAAAGCAGTTGCTAAGAAAGCTCCAGCTAAGAAAGCTCCAGCTAAAAAAGCTCCAGCTAAAAAAGCAGTTGCTAAAAAAGCTCCAGCTAAAAAAGCTCCAGCACGTAAAACTGCTGCAAAGAAAACTACTGCTAAAAAACGATAGTTTATAGCGCTAAAATATAATGTCTAAAGAGGCTCCTTGCGAGTCTCTTTTTTTATGCCAAATTATGCCAAGACTCAACCTAGATTGAGAATTGCATACAAAGTACTTAATTTCCGTTTAGAATATACCGATATCGCTTAATGAGTATTAATAGGAGTGTCAATGTCAGGTTTTAATGTAGAGCTTACGGAAGATCAAGTACAAATAAAAGATTGGATTCACGAGTTTGCTGTGAATACTATTCGTCCAGTTGCATCTGATTATGACGAACGTGAAGAAACCCCTTGGGAAATAATTCAAGAAGCTGCAAATATAGGATTGTATTCTTGGGAATTTTTAGCGCAGGCTTTCACTGATGAAACTGGAATCACCATGCCAATTGCAATGGAAGAATTATTCTGGGGCGATGCTGGTATTGGCTTATCGATAATGGGGACAGCACTCGGCGTTAGTGGAATAATGGGAAATGGTACACCTGAACAAATTGCTTTATGGATTCCACAGTGTTTTGGTACTAAAGAAAAAATAGGTCTCGCAGCATTTTGTGTAAGCGAACCAGATGCTGGTTCTGATGTTAGTTCACTTCGTACAAAAGCTGTTTATGACGAAGCAAAAGATGAATGGGTATTAAATGGGACAAAGACATGGATTACAAATGGTGGAATAGCCGACATACATGTTGTGGTAGCCAGTGTAGAACCAGAGTTGCGCTCACGCGGTCATGCAAGCTTTATTGTTCCACCAGGAACCAAGGGCTTATCTCAAGGCCAGAAGTTCAAAAAACATGGTATTAGAGCTAGCCACACTGCAGAAGTTGTTTTAGATGATGTTCGTATCCCAGGGTCGATGCTATTGGGTGGAAAAGAGAAACTAGATGCTCGTATTGCTAAAGCTAAAGAAGGTAAATCTTCTAAAACTCAAGCTGCAATGAGTACATTTGAAGCATCGCGTCCGTTAGTTGGTGCTCAAGCAATTGGGATTGCTCGCGCGGCCTATGAATATGCTCTTGAATATGCGAAGGGAAGGGTACAGTTTGGTCGTCCTATAATTCAAAATCAGGCTATTGCTTTTTCTTTGGCTGATATGGTGACTGAAATTGATGCTGCGCGACTACTAGTTTGGCGTGCTTGTTGGATGGCTAGAAATGGGAAACATTTCGATACTGGTCAAGGCTCAATGTCAAAACTAAAAGCTGGTGAAGTAGCTGTGAGTGTTACTGATCGTGCGATTCAAATTTTAGGTGGATATGGTTATACCCGTGATTATCCAGTTGAGAGATGGCATCGTGATGCAAAGATATATACGATTTTTGAAGGAACTTCTGAAATTCAGAGACTAGTTGTTGCTCGTGCAATCTCTGGTGAACACATAGTTTAATTTAACTCCTATTATTCGTTAATACCGCGCATACCCTTCCATGCAAGGTCGCTTACCCATTTACGAAATTGTTCTTCTGTTATATTTTCAACTTCAGAATCAATTTCTTTAAGATAGAAATATTTTGCAGCTGATTCTGCCATACCAATTATTGCGTGAGCGATTAGTCTACGCTCTTCATCTTCTATTTGATCAATAACTAGCGATGTAACATGATCACAAAATTGTTCAAGTACCTTATTTTTTACAACAACAAAATCAGTATCACTTTTTGAACTTGATGTGAATAGTAATCTAAAAGCAGCTTCATCGTCTCGGACGAAATTAAAATATGCATCAAAACCTAAGGTGACTTGTTCACGAAGTGTTGAACTTTTTCTTGTTGCAATAGATATAGAATCTATTAATCTTGATCCACCATCTTCTAATACTGCAATATAAAGAGCACGTTTCGAATCAAAATGTTGGTATAAAACTGGTTTAGTAATACCACCAGCAAAAGCTATATCATCCATAATAGTCGCCGAAAAACCGCGTTCAGCAAAAACGTTAGTTGCAACATCTAATAGCTGTCTACGACGATCATGTGCGCGCATTCGAGTTGTTGCTTTTGACAAATCCTTATTTACCATATTACGATCTTAGTAACTTAGGAGATGGATGTCTACTTATTGGTAGCTTTAGCTTCGCATTTCCATATCGAAACGATTTTCATGGTCAAAGTTAGAGTCAAAAAGCGCCCATAATTTTTCAGCTTCATCTGATGTTAAAGGATTATCATTACCACTTGCATATTCACGAATCTCTTCGACATTTAGACAAGTAGGTAATACACAAGCAAACTTCTTCTCGGCAAGAATTGCTGCAATAGCTGCTTGTCCTATTGTTCTATTAGTTCCCGGTGCCCACAAATATGAAAGTGTGTCGGCTTTATCTAAATTGTCGAGCATGTTATCTTTAACTCTGAATGAACGGTGGTCTCCAGTTTTAAACATATCATCTAGATTTTCGCGAGTTACTTTTCCAGAAAGAGAATCACTTGCGTGAGGTACACGAGAGATCATTGAGACTGAACCATCAATACACTTTTGATGTTTCATAAACGTTTTACTAGGTTCCTGCTCTAGAGCATTATAAACAGTTTGAAGTGAAACAATATTCCTTTTATCTAAGGAGATCATACCTTCATTTTCCCAGCCAATTGCAGGTCCAAGTGAAACTCCATAATAACGAATTTTTCCCTGCTCAACAAGGTCGTCAAGTGTTTCAAATAGTTCATCATTCTCAACTGCATCAAGTCGGATATTATGTAATTGCATTAGATCAATAGTTTCAAGACCTAATCGTTCTAAAGAATCTTCTGTTTGAGAAATTATTGAATTACGCGACCAATTGTGTGGTCGTTCACTGTGTTCTTTCGGTCGTTCTGCATGAATATCGTAGCCACATTTTGTAGTAACAATTATTTCATCTTTATGTTCTTTAATGAAATCTGCCATTATTGTTTCGCCGAGACCATTGTCACCATAAGCAGGAGCGGTATCATAAAAATTAATTCCACAGTCGAATGCAGTTTTTAACATGTCGGATGGATCGTCTGCTTGACCCCACCAGTTCGTTGCAATAGTCCAAGTTCCAAAACCTATTTCGGATACTAATAGATCTGTATTTCCTAATTTTCGTAATTTCATGGTTATATTCTATGTCCGATGAATTATAAATAAAGAAATTTGAGGTTGGCTAGACAAATTTAATAAGAATTTAGGTAATATATATGGTGTGAGTGATAATAATTCTTCGAATCAGTTGTTGAGCGTTGATGATATTAGTTCTAGTGCGATAAAAGATATTTTTTCAAGAGCATTGGAATTTAAATCTAAAGGTTTTTCGAATTCTAATATTTATAAGTTAGGTTATGAAAATGCTCCTGTAGTCGGTCTCGCATTTTTTGAACCTTCGACACGCACTAAGTTATCTTTTGATAGTGCAGCCCAACGAATTGGGTGTAAAACTATTGGCTTTGATGATCCCGCTTCAACTAGTTCCGCAAAGGGTGAACAGCTAGTCGATACAATTCGAGTAATTGAAAAATATTGTGATGCAATTGTTATTCGTCGTAAAGAATTTGGAACAATTGATATAATTCGAGATAATGTAACAAAACCAATAGTTAGTGCTGGAGTTGGTGCATACGAACATCCTACTCAAGGTTTATTAGATGTTTTTACAATAAGTCAACATCGTGATTTGAGTTCAATAAAAAATATTGTTTCATATGGTGACTTAATTAATTCACGTGTAATGTATTCCCAAGTTCGATTACTGGCAAGAGAAGGAATTACATTTACTTTTGTTGCAGATGATGATATGCAAATTGATTTTGTGTTAGAACAAGATTTAAAAAGTCGTGGGGCAAAAGTTGTTAGATCAAAATCCTTAATCGATGTAATTGAAGATGCTGATGTACTAAGTGTACTGCGACCACAAAAAGAACGATGGGGATCTACAGAACATAATATATATCCACCAGTAAATAACGAAACTATTTCTATGATGAAATCAGATGCATTAATTTTGCATCCTCTACCTCGAACAGGAGAGTTAACAATCGAAACTGATAGCGATCCTCGAAGCTTAATTTGGGAACAAGTTGAAAATGGTTTATTTATTCGTGCGGCAATTCTTGAATGGATGCTTTCTTAAC
>JAGPDB010000013.1 GCA_018057765.1 Acidimicrobiia bacterium | reverse complement strand
CGAAAAATAAAGTTATGGAACAAAATACCCAGAAAAAATTGGTATCAGAAAAATTTAGAGTTTATACCTCAGATGATATTATCGGTTGTGAGATATCTGGAATTGCAAAAAATGTTATAGCTATTGCAGTCGGTATTGGCGCTGGAGCAGAGTATGGGGATAATGCAAAGGCACTAGTTATTACAAGGGGTTTAGCAGAAATCAAAAGATTAGGTTCAGCACTAGGTGGAAAGTCAGAAACATTCTCAGGTTTAGCTGGCATAGGGGATCTAATAGCAACATGTTCAAGCGATCTTTCTAGAAATAGAACTGTTGGTTTTATGTTGGGTCAAGGCAATACATTAGATGAAATATTAAAAAAATCAAATCATGTTGCCGAAGGTGTTAATTCAGCAAAATCTTTATCTGAACTTGCAAATTCCTTTGGTGTTTCAATGCCAATAGTTGATGCGATCGAAAAAGTTATCAATGAAGGAAAAGTTACAGAAAAAGCAGTTGCAGCTCTGATGACTCGACCTGCGACTGTAGAATAAAATACAAATGTATAATGTAGAAATTCCAAAATACCCTACGAATGATATTGAATATGCTTATATAAAGAATTCACAAATAGTTGCAGGTATGGACGAAGTTGGAAGAGGGTCATGGGCGGGTCCATTAGTAATGGCTGCAGTCATACCTGGTGAAGGGACAATACCTGGGGTTCGAGATTCTAAAAAAATCTCACAAAAGAAGCGTGAATTATTAGTTCCAATAATTTCACATTGGGCAGTTGGTATAGCAATTGGTACAGTTAGCAATAATGAAATTGATGAATTCGGGATGAGTCAGTCTTTAAAATTATGTGCTCATAGGACAATAAAAAATCTTGAAGAAATAATTGGACATATAGATGTTGTTCTACTTGATGGCAATATAGATTTCTTAGAAAGAGGTGATATTAAAACCGAATTGATCATTAAAGGCGACAATTTTTCACATGCTATTGCATGTTCATCAATAATTGCGAAAGTCCATCGTGATAGATATATGTCTAGTAATGAAATAGCAGGAAAATATAAGGGTTATTTTTTTGAGAAGAATAAAGGATATCCAGCCCCCATACACAAAGAAGCGTTGAAAAAGCATGGTGCGACACCAATTCATAGAATTTCTTGGGATATATTTGGAGAAAACCGCGAAGATTTCAAAAGATGGAATGAAAACGCGCTATTCTAATATGTCATGGGACAACTGATAACTGTAAGTACAACTGTAAGTTCAAAAGATTCAAAGACTTTTGTCTTAGACCGTGCATTGACTGGCACGGAGAATTTCACATTCACAACAATTGAACAAGCGAGTCAAGACATTTCTCAAGCATATGTATTGGCTAAAGCTATATTGCAATTAGGAGCAAATAGTGTTTCAATTTATTCAAATGTCGTAACCATTAAAGCAAAAGAAGATTTTTTTATAGAAAATGATAAAAAACTTACATCTTTAATGGAGAAACTATTCTTATATTATGGAGAAGATGCAGGTTGTGCTCCTAAAACACAAAATTAATTTATATTTAACTGCCAAATTGGTTCCTAAGAGACAATATCCATTTTTATCTAACTACAACGATTAGCCTATTAGTAAATGAAACTAAGCAATTCAACGAAGAAAATTTTATTAAAATCTACTTCACTCTTAAGGACGGATCCTGTAGGAGTAAGACTTGGCATGGTCGCATTAATAATTGGAACTATTGCTGGTTTGCTTGCTGGTATAGTTTTAGGTTCTTATACTAATAAACTTATTGAACTTCCAGGTTTAATACTATTAGTCCCTGCCGCTGTTGGATTGCGGGGAAATATTTACGGTGCTTTAGCATCAAGATTAAATACTATTGCACAATTAGGTGAGTATAGATTCTCTATAAAAAAATCAACGACTGTCGGAGCCAATATTTATGCATCAATACTGCTTTCTCTCTCAGCCTCCATGTTATTAGCTGTTGTAGCAAAATTTGTAGCAATAAGTTTTGATGTAACAAATTCAATATCAATACTAGAGTTCTTTATAATTTCAGTAATAGGCGGGATAGTTCCTACTGCAATCGTTCTATTATGCACCATATTTTTGAGCAAGTTATGCGTTAGAAGAAACTGGGATTTAGATAATGTGGCTGCTCCTCTAATCACGGCAATAGGTGATAGCGTCACAATACCATCCTTGCTTATAGCTTCTTTATTGCTCCCAAATAGTTTTGTGATTATGACTCTAGGTATTATTGTTTTCGTAATTTCAGTACTAACTATTATTATGGGAATATGGTCAAACATTGAATTAGTAAAACGTATAGTTAGAGAATCTCTACCAGTTTTAATTATTGGAGGGTCGGTATCTATTTTAGCTGGCTTGGCTATACAATCTAAAATATCTTCATTCGATAAATTTCCTATACTACTAGTGCTACTCCCTCCAATGCTTAGTATCAACGGCGCAATAGGTTCAATATTATCTGCGCGTGTAGCTACTAAACTACATTTAGGTTTTGTTGATGCGAATAAATTTAAATTTTCTAATGTAAGCGAAGATATAACGGTTTCATATCTACTCACTATTCCAATATTTACAATGTTGGGTATCTTTTGTGCCATATTTTCTATTTTTGGACATCTGTCAGGACCTGGATGGTTTTATATAATTACCATATCTTTAGTTGCTGGATTTATTGCGACAACTTTCTCTAATTTTGTAGGTTATTTAAGTGCAACATTAACATACCGTTTTGGTTTTGATCCCGATAATATTGCAGTACCTTCAGTCACATCCATGTCAGATTTAATAGGAGCGGTTGTCCTTATGTCGGTAATTTCGCTATTACCGATATGAGTTTAGAAATAAAAATTAGTAAACACTATAGAATTACCAAATAAAGGAGAAACAAATGGAATCGACACCGAGGAATCTTCGGGCAATGCTCGCAGAAGCTAAAGATCATTCTGAACTAATGATTGACCTCGCATATGCGGCATTGTTTTTTAATGATGAGGAGATGGCAGAGGAAGTGTTTGAGCTAGAGACAGATCTATATATGAGAGTGCATGAAATGCGCGAAGTTTGTATATTAGCTGCTAGAAATGTAAGAGATGCGAGCCAGATGAGCTCTGTATTGCTTGTAATGACATCTATTGAACGCATGGGGTATGCGGCTACAGAAATAGCCAGAATAGTTGTCCATAAATTAGGTATACCCGCAGCTCTATTAAATGATCTAGCATCTGCACAAGAAGTTTCTCACAGAATGCGTATTCGTGAGACCTCACCTATGGCCCATCAAAGTCTCGAATCTTTAGAATTGCCTACAGAATATTCGATGCGTGTTGTTGCTATTAAAAGACAATCAAATTGGATTATTGATCCGGACGGTGACCAAATTTTGCTTCCTGATGATATTTTGATACTTCGTGGATCACCAGATGGGATTTCGGGTCTACGTAATCTTGCAGGTGCGCCAGTTTATAAACCTATTGTAGAAAACGATCAAGGTATAATATCTGATCTAGATAGAGCCGTTGATGTTTTAGTAGAAATGAAAAATCTTTCCGAGGTTTGTGTTGGTTTAGCATATAGTGCATTATTGTTAAACGACAGGTCTTTGGCAGCTGAAGTAAACCATTTAGAAGATCGAATTGATGAGATGCGTGATCATTTAGAAGTATGGATCTTGCGTGCAGCGGCTGAAATGGTCGATCCTTCTCAATTGCGTGGTCTTTTGCGTTTGGGTGGTGCAGCAGAAGAGATTGGAGATGCGGCACAACAATTGGTTTGGTTGATTGATACACAAGAGGAGATTCACCCTGTACTAAAAGCATATTTAACCGAAAGCGATGAGGTAGTCATCCGTATGCCAGTTGCAAAGGACTCAGTCCTTGTTGGAAAGACATTAGGCGAAGTAAAATTAGAAATCGAAACTGGTTTTTTCCTACTTGCGATAAAGCACAATACTCGATATTTCTATAGACCAAAATCTCACCTAAAAATTAGGGCCGAAGATGAGTTAATACTAAATGGTCCAAATGAAGGTCGTCAATACCTTGCAGAGCTTTGTGGATATGTATTTACAGAAGATGAAGAAACAGGTGAGTACGAAATTGTTGTGTTACCAAAAGATAGTAAATCTGATAAAGATAATTAGTCTAAAGAATATTAGGTTACAGGAGCGATAGCTTGTGTTCCTCTACGGACTTTGTTAGGAAGCATTGTGTAGGTCCATCTGAGCTTATCGATCTTGTCAGGTAAACCGGGTCTGATAATAGTTCTTATATTTTCAACTGTTATGCCAGGATAACCTTTATCAATTTGTATTTCTTTTCCAGCTGGTAGAGTCGGGTCGTCGGTATATTGTGTAGCAATCTCAGTTTGCGCAACGATATTAGGACCTTCTAGATTTACAACTCTTCCTTCTTTATTCCCGTATAGAGATACAGTGACTGAGGAATTTCCAACATATGTTCGAACAAGTATTCCTGACTTATAATCATCTTGAATCCTAAGATCTATAGTTCCATAATTTAATGTCGCTTCTCTTCCCATTGGATATCTTGAAATATATATAGAGTGTGGAACATGTTGTATATCTTTATAGCCTGCAATCCATCCTGCATTAAACATTGTTGTTGAAAATTGGCTTGCACCACCACCAAAATCTTCTGTAAAACCATCGTCACCAGAATAAACAGGTGCTTTAAAGTATCCATTTTCTGCGGTTCTTTTTCCAAGTGTTTGATTTAGCGAGAAAGTCTTACCTGGTTCAATTACAGTGTTATTAACTACTTGGGCAGCTCTTGCAATATTCTTTACACGTATTTGACCGGGTGTAAAATTAGTTGTAAATGTTGAAACTAATTCTGTAATATTTAAATTTTTTGCCCATTGAGTATCATGTAAAGGAACATTTTCGATAATAGAAACCTTGATATTGTGGTTACCTTTAATTATTGATTTAATAGAAGTCTCCAAGTCAATTTTTTTACCTGTTTGACTGCCAACTACTGATACAGATGTCCCATTGACTGCAAAAGTAGCATCTATAGGGGCTAGTTCTACCCCAGCAAGTTGTTCACTAAGTAATGAACGCAATATTGTTTCGTTTATGTTTATATCTAATTTATTTTTATTTGGAATTACTGTTAAAGATGCTGCTATTTTCTCCGGTGTAATTGTTACAATATTTCCAGCTGGTGTAGTAATTGTAGAATTTTTTGAGAAAATCTCTTTAATAATTATAGCTTTTGAATTTGCTTCTTTTAATGTGATCTTTGCATCAACTTTTTTCTTTTTTAATTCAATTTTTTTGGTCGACAAATTTTTAACAGAATTTAAGATTTCTTTAGATATTTCAGAAGATGATATTCCTATGCCAGACACTGGTTTTTGTACCTTAACATTCAAACCTTTTATCGTTATACCTGCATCTACTCGACCAGAGGAAAGTTCGTTTGATATATTCTGAACTAATTCTCCAAATTTATCTTTATTGTAATTAAAAACTGGTATCACATTGGAATTCCCTGTATGTCTTGAAAAGAAACTCTGAGTTGATGGTATTGGACTATACGTTTTTTGGAAGTTATATGCTTTGTTGATTGTTTTGGTATTTTCGAAAGTCAGATCAAAATCTTGTGACGAAATTGATATTGTTTTCCCATCTACTTGAAATTGTATAGGGGATTCAAGATACTTCTTTGTTGCTTTATCTAATTGATTTCTTGAACTTATTTTTGTTTTTGTGCCATAGTTTGTATTACCTATTTTTATTCCTGGCAAAATTTTAGATGCAAAAATCGCTTGCTCTGAGAAAATTAATAAAGTTAGAATTGTGATGATTATTAAAAGTGTTGTCAATGTATTTTTAAGATAATAATGAGATTTTTTAAATACTTTTACATTGTTTTCTTTTGAGCTATTTACATTATTTTCAACAGATATTTCTTCGCGGATATCAATCTCGAGTAGTTCAATGTCAGATTCTGCAAATAACTCTTGATTATTCTTAATATTTTGAGTTTTTTTTGTTTGAGGAGGAGTTGACACACCGAAACGCTAGTTGATTTTAAGCTATTATAGCCAATCGATAAACTAAAAGTGTCAAATGAGGTAATAATACACTTTTGTTGATTTTGTTAGTGATATCCTATCTAGCATGACAATCAAGATTTTCGATTCTTCACATGCAGAAATTATTTTGAGTGATGACTTTGCTTCTGATTTATTTAATAGATTTGTTACCACGATCGAACCTAGAGTTTCATCGTGCATATATTGTAATAGTTGTGTAGTGGCATATGAACCGTTTGCTCGAATGATTGAATCGATCAATGAGACTAACTCAGAGTCCGAGCTAATTAACGCAATAATTGATTTCTTAGAAAACGCATCAAGTATTCATTTATATATTTGGGAAGAAAATGATTGTATTCATAACTTATGGCTTGATCCGTTATTTGCGGAATGGTCAATTGCGACTGGTGAAAAAAGAATACGACGTTAATTTAAAAACAGAATGATAACAATAAGACCGTAGATTATACCTAGTAGAAAACCAAAAAGAATATCACTTAAATGATGCATTCGAGTATATATTCTCGAATAGCCAACTAATAATGCAAGAGGTATAAGACAAATATAAAGTAAGTTAAGATTTGAACATAGAACAATTGTTGCACACATTGCACTTGTTGCATGTCCCGATGGAAAAGATGAAGTAATAGGCATCCTCATACCGTAAGGTAATTTTTCGCCTTTAAGGAAACTATTTTCATTTTCATAGGGGCGCTTTTTTCTAAATATGAATTTTATTGGACCATTTGTCAATCCTGATTCAATCAACATAACACTTATAAAAATTAAAAAATTTCTAAGGTTCCAATCAAATAAGTATTTTATTATCCCTATAACTATCCAAATAGCTGAATGATCAGCAAATTTTGAAAGTCTGAACCAGAAAGCATCTCTTGAAGATGTTCTCTTTATCGTAAGTTTCTTATCACCAAAATGATCTAATTTCGTTAATACATTCATTTGGGTATCATGCCACCTTTTGCAGGACATAGTTCTTGAAAGCTACACCAATCACATAGTCTTGAAACTTTCGGTCGGAAATCGACATTATCTACTGCTATTTTTACAGCTGTAGCTATTGCTTTAGATTTATTTGCAATTGATTTAATCGAATGTTCAGAAGGTGTTCCTAAAATTATTACAGGTTTTGATAAATAGATGAGTTGTATTTGCGCAGGCAACTTTCCAAAGTTCTCGAGGCATAAAAGTGAATATATATGCATCGAATCCATTTTCGAATTTTCCATTTGTTTATATGGGACAGAACCAGTTTTATAATCTATTACTATAAGATCGCCATTATCATCAATATCAAGTCTGTCGATGATACCTCTTAAAGTTATCCCATCAATTTCTGCCTCAAGTTTTAATTCTAGGCCAATAGTGTTAGTTCTTTTGGGGTTTTCGATTTGAAAATATTTATCAATTAAAAGTGAGCTCGAATTAATTAATTCCTTTAGCTCATTTTCAGATAAATTTAAATCTACAAGATCAGAAATTGATTCGTATTCTTTAAATGCCATTTCTAAGCTACGTTTTGCTTGAACATGATCTCTTTGCTCTGGATCATTTTCAAATAATAATTCTAATGCTCTATGAATTATTGAGCCTTTAGTTGCAGCATATTGTGGCTTTCTCTCTCGTCTCTCAATATATGAATATCTAAATGCTAGAGGGCATGAAGTAAATTGTGACAACGATGATGGGGAATAGCTCTTTGGTGTTTCTAATAGCACAATTAGATCTTATCTTGTTTTTAACTTGTTGATCGGATGAAACGCTCTATAGATTCTGCTCCTAGAGTGGGATTTTCGAATAGTGTAAAGTGTCCCACGTTTTTAAGCATTTCTATTTTTGAATTAGGGATCTGAGCTGCGATTTCTGTAGCTTGTTTTTTGTTCATTGTGTTGGATTTTTCGCCATATACGATAATGGTTCTAGCAGTTATTGATTTCAATTTCCGCCACACATCGTTAGAAGTGCCAGAATTATATATTGATTCTTCGTCTTCTTTTTTACACTTTAGTGTTATTCCTGAATCGTTCTTTTTAAATCCATACTTTGAGTAAAGTGCCAAAGTGGATCTATCTAATGTAGAAAATACACCACGAGATGAAAATCGTTCATATACTTCTAAACTATTTTTAAAGGTATCTCTGCGGTTTCTTGCACTTAGCGCTAAGAATTCTCTATTTTTTAATTCTGTGTCAGGCGGAAATATTATAGGTTCACATAAATACAAACCATGAAAATCATTAGGATATTTAGCAGCATGCATCGCCAATGAACTTGAACCTGAAGATATACCTACACCAAAAAATTTGTTTTGATTTGTGAATCTTTTTAAAAAATCGAATACAGCAAATAAATCATTGCCTAAGTGAGACCAATCTTTAACATTTCCTTGCTGGCTATTACCATGGCTTCTCAAATCTAAACTAAAGATATTTATATTCCTAAGATGAGCAGCAAGAGAAGCATACATATCTGAAACAAATCCAGTCGGATGAATACAAATAACTGTAGGAACATTTTTGTTTGCATGGGGAGTAAAGTGTGTAATGCTGAGTTCAATATCAGAATATATTTTATATTTATTGGAAATCACAATATAGTAGTTTAATTGTTTATTTTGTTTTCAATATGATTTTGAAACGAAATAAAATCTATTGGTCTTTTATAATAATATCCTTGACCAAAGTCACAGCCGATATCACGCAATATTTCTAGTTGTGAAATAGTCTCAATACCTTCTGCCAAAGTTTTTATTTGCATCCCATGTGCAAGTCCAATTACTGCTGAAACTATTTCGGCTGAAGATTTATTAGTAATCATATTAGCAACAAATGATTGATCAATTTTTAATAGATCAACTGGGAATTGTGCAAGATGTGACAGCGAAGAGTATCCAGTACCAAAATCGTCAAGAGCTATTTGAATGCCCAATTTTTTTAATTCTGTAAATTCAACACTTGCAGATTTAAGATCTTTCATCAATGCTGTTTCAGTTATTTCTATACCTATCAGATCAATAGGTGCATCTAAAGATTTTATTAATCCGCTGATAATTTCTGCGATATTATGTGTTTGGAATTGATTTGCTGAAATGTTTGTCCATATTGTGATATTGTGACCATTGTCATATAAGGTAATTAAATCCTTTAGTACTTGAGTAAACATACTTTCAAAAAGTGGTCCAATAAGATTTGTCTCTTCCGCTAAATCGATGAAGTGCTTTGGTGCCAATATGCCATGGTGAGGGTGATGCCAACGTGCTAGAGATTCAGCACCAATAATCCGATCACTATTTAAATCAATTTCCGTTTGATAAAAAGGATTGATTTGTGAATTTAAAATTGCCTTAGATAACTCTTTTTCTCTTTTTAATTTCTTTATTGCAAATGCTGAACCTTTTAGGCTGGCAAAAGCATAGGATTGTTTTGCTGTATCCCTACATAAAGTCATTGCTGAATGTGCATCGTGTAAAACAATATCTGCATTTAAATATTTACTTATATTTGTGACAGTAATTCCTATTGAGGGTTTTAACAATATATCTTGATGGGATATATCAAAAGGAGCATTAAGTGTGTCTACTAATTCTTTAGCCATAATCTGTGCTTGATTAGGATTGTTGATATTTTTAAATAATATTGCAAACTCCGACGAACCAACTCGCGCTACGAGATCATCGACATTTGTGTTTAATTTAATTCTTTTTGCTGCATCACACATAACTTCGTCAGCGGCATCATGTCCTAATGATTCAACTATGAAGCCATATCTACCTACATCAATTGAAAATATGCATATTGGTATCTGTTTCTCAAAACTATATTCCAAGGCTATATTTAAATTCTCGTGAAATAAGACTCTATTAGCGAGACCAGAAGTTGGATCATGTAAAATTTCATGTTCAAGTTTTTCTTCAATGTGTTTAGTTTTTGTTATGTCGTAAAACATAATAATTACTGCTTCTTGATTTGAAACTTTTGACAAATTGACTAAAAACCATTTTCTATTTGAGCCTCTTGCTATTAATATATCAAAACTCACTTGTGTCTTATTGCCGATAGTTAGCTCGGTGAACATTTCGTAAAATAGTCTTTCATTAACACCTGAGATATCGATTTCTTTAAATCTATGTAGGATATTATGTATTGTCTTACCCCTGGATTTCCCTTTTAAGTATTTATTCACAGACATTTTAAATCGATCATTTGCAAATAAAATATTACCTGAATTGTCGCACATTATTGTTGGAGCGCTAATCGCTTCTAACATTTGATATGCGATTTTTTCATTATTATTTACTTTTTTGAGTATTTCTTCACGTGCATAAATTGAGCATAAATGATGTGCGATAGTTTCAGCCCACGTAATTGTTTCTTTATCAATTGTGATGTTTCTTATAGAAGCTATAGAGAATACGCCTATTGTCTTTCCGCTAGATATAATCGGAATTCCAATATAATGTTTTATCCGCATTGGTTGACACATAGAAGGACAAATATTCATTTCATCTTTATTTCTATTACTAAATATCAATGTAGAGTTTCTTCTAATGACTTCACCAGATAATGTATCTTCTAATTTCAAAAGCGCACGTGGTTCAGGAATCAATTCAAGGTTTTGATCAATACTTAATGCACTAAATATCACATTGTTTTGATCGTCATATCTCTCAATAGACGCAAATGTTATAGGAAATGAACTTGTAATTATTTCACATACTTCTTGCATTAAAGTACCAGACAAATAACTACCATATATTTCATTGCTTAACTTATGAACTAAATCAAGTGCACGAATTCTAAAATCTTTTGTTTCTAAATATCTATCTTGAGGTGGCTTAGTTTCATCTTCTTCATTTAAATTTACAGTTTTTTCGTAAGAATTTAAAACGTGTAAATTATCTGGTAAGCAAAAATTCTCAGAACTAATAGAGCCATCTTCAATAGGCACCCCCATGATCATCCCTTCCCAACAATATAAGTTAACCATAAGTAATATAAATAATAAAGAGATTTCTTAATAATCTCACAAGATATTTTGATTATTGTTTTAACTTGTGAATAATAGGCTAGCCTTAAACGGCCAAATGGGGCAAAGGTTTCTACTACCATGTATGTTGCTAATAATTTTAAAAAAGGAAAAAATGAATATTGCAGTTTTCGTTAAACAAATTCCGGATCAGAGTGTCGTCGGCAATCTAAATAGTGATTTTAGGTTTAATAGAGAAGGAAAAATAACAATAGACGAAGCAGATTTATATGGAGTGGAACTTGCTCTACAGCTAAGAGATTCTGTTGGGTCGGGTCAGGTAAGTCTTATCTCGATGGCACCTAATAGTGAGGTAGTTGGAATAAAGAATGCACTCGCAATGGGTGCAGATAATGCAATTGTGATTTCTGATATACAACTTTCCGGTAGTCATAGTTTGGCAACAGCGAAAGTGTTAAATGCTGCAATTTCGAAATTAGAAAATATTGAACTAATAATTGCTGGTACAGAAAGTAGTGACGGTTATACAGGTTTATTGCCAGCACAAATTGGTGAGCTTCGTAAAATTAGCGTTTTAAGTTTTGCAACCAGTGTAGAAATTGTCGATGGGGTAATCAAAATTAATCGACAGACTGAATTAGGAATTGATATCGTTTCTGCGAAACTTCCGGCAATAGTAAGCGTAACTGCGGGTTGTGTTGAACCAAGATACCCTAACTTCAAAGGTATAATGGCCGCAAAATCTAAACCTATAGAATTCTATGATCTCGCCGATTTAGGGATAGATCTCACCGAACTAAATATAGATAATCAAAATGTTTTCGAAATGGAGCCAAGCGAGGTAAGAAGTGCAGGAGAAAAAATCGAAGACGAAGAAATAGGTGTTGGCAAAATTATTGACCTATTAGAATCACAAGGAGCTTTATAATGGATAAGTCCAATAACATAATAATCGTCATTGGTGAATTTGATTCTGAACAGAATATAGCAACATCAACATTAGAAAATGTCACTTTGGGTCATAAGCTCAGTTCAGAAGTGCATGTAGTTTTAGGTACAAATATATTCAATAAAGGACTAGACCAATCTAGATGTGCAGAAACACTATCGGAATATGGAGTTACTAGTGTTGAGTTTGTAGATAATGCTGATCAACTAGTTGGTTCAGGTACCGGTAGAGCTATTTCTAAAAAGAGTCAAGCATTAGTTGATGCTAATAAGTTTGTTACAGTCCTTGGCTCCCAAACATATACTTCAAGAGACATTGCTGCATGTCTTAGCGTAGCAATAGACTGTAGTGTTTTAGCAAATGCAAATAATATTGAGATAGACGATGGTGGCATTGTAACAACACACATGGTTTTTGGTGGTACCAAAATTGTGAAAGCTAGATTGAACAATTCGAAAGTTGCAATTGTTTTATTAAGACCAAAATCGTGTACTGCCGAAAAATCTGATGGTATAAATTGTGAAGTGGCTAATACATCAGGAACTAGTTTGATTGATGATAGTCAAATAACAAAAGTTATTTCTCAGGACAATTCTGAAGCTGAAGGAATTTTGCTTGAAGATGCAAAGGTCGTTGTATCTGGTGGACGAGGGATGGGATCTGCTGAGAACTATACAAAGCTAGTTGGCGCTTTAGCTGATCTGTTACAGGGCGCGACAGGAGCAACGAGGGCTATAGTGGATGCTGGATGGGTACCATACTCTAAACAAGTTGGACAAACAGGTAAAACCGTAAAACCAGATGTCTATTTTGCTTGTGGTATTTCTGGGGCAACACAGCATCAAGTTGGTATGAAAGGTTCGAAGAAAATAATTGCTATAAACACAGATATTGATGCACCCGTATTTTCAATCTCTGATATTGCAATTGTTTCTGACGTAAATACTTTTTTGCCCAAGCTTATAGATGCGATTAAAGCCAAAAAGAGCTAAGAAGGTGTAATAGTACCTGAACGAAACGCTCTTACGTTTTCATTTGCAGGTAAAGATATATTTAAATCTTCTTTTTCTGCATCCTCATCATCTTTGTCATAACCTTTGGTATTTGCTTCACTTACAGATATTATTGGTTTAATGATCGGGCTTTTATAAGCACCAGAATATTCATCATCAAGCGAAATAATATTTTCATTTAAATCATTATTAGTTTCTATGTGGCTTAAAGTCTCGATTACGCTAGTCATTATCTTCCAAGGTCGGCCGTTTGCTGCGACTTCGACAGAATCTGGACTTGCTTCACTGTGACTACTTAATGAAATTGCCGTATTAGCAGTAACTTTTAAGGTACCACTAAATTGTTTACCTGAAATATATACACTCGCTCCACCAATACTTGCAGAATGAATTGTTTCATTCGTGACTAGTACAGCTGACATAGAAGTTTCAATGTCTCGTGCACGGGCATGATCTCGAATTAATTTAACGTATTCTTCTACGTTTTGAGTTTTTGATGCAAGCACATCTGCAATGGTTGCAACTATTGCAGCTCCAACTACGGCTTGGGTTCGACTATTTGTTGTTATTGCGCCAACACCATAAAGTGAAGTTGATTCATTTATGGGTCGCACGATATGGAATGTACCTGCATCTTGGCGAGAATGGACAATAGTTACATCGCTAGTTGTAGGTAGGAGAGTGTCGTGCAAAACATTTTCAAATTCAACTAATGAATTCTCTGCTTCAATTCGCGCTGCTTCTTCCATTGCTATTCTGGTTTTCCATGCAGCTTCAACTTCATTTTCATCTTTATAATCTTTAATGATTGCTACCCATTGGTTTTTATCAGATTCATTAATTGGCCTACCAGAAATTTCTAATCGCTTATCACCATCTTCTAAAGATTTTAGATTTACTAGTGTTCGAAAACTAGTCTGGTCTTGTAGCTTAGAAAATAATTCTGTGACCCTATTTGTATCTTCGGGGATAAATGTTTGTAACCAAGATATGAGTTTTCCATCAAATTTCTCTGGGTTCAAACCGCTCCAATTTGCAAGTCGATCTGATAGATAGCAGTCTTGTGAATTTAAATCAAAAAAACATAAACCCATTGCACCAGATTTAAGTGCTAGTGCTAATGCAGCTTCCGAACCACTTGCATCGGATGACGTTTCATCATTATTTACTTTTAAGTGTATTAGCGATTTGAATAGGTCTATTAGGTCTAAATCATTTTTATTAAGTCCATGAGTTGAAGATGGCACAATCACTAATTGAATTTTTTGTTTATCTTCAGAATCAATACTTATTTCAATTGTAGGAGTAGAAGAATTTATTCCACTAGAACTCGAAGGATTCGATGATGCCCAAGCAATTGTTTCAGCTGACTTTCCATTTACTGCGACTATTTGGCAGTCAGCAGCTATTTTTTCTTCTATTAAAATATCGCATAGCTTTTGATATGGATCTAAATCACTGTTAGAAAATTCTTTAACTGTATTAAGTAGGGTGCTAGTTTCATTTGTGGGTTCTTTTAAAAGTATTACTTTTATAGATTCATCATCAACTTGGATTTCTTTTGAGATGCATGTCAGGGAAATATTGCCATTGCTTGTATTAAAAATTACGGTATTCGCAGTATTGGAAATATTTTCACCGGGTTGTAGGTATCGGTATATTGAACCACCCTCTAAGTGATCTCTTTTCGTCTGTAACAGCTTTGATGCACCACTGTTGGAAACTAATATAATGTCGGAATCGTTAAGGGCTATAACGGCATTGGGTAATGAATGGAGAATTGCTCTTAATATTGATTCATTTGCTAGTTCTTGCAATTCGGATCATCCTTGGGCCGCTTGATTACTTATCGCTCTAGTTTAGTCGAATTGCGCTACGCCATGCGTACATATTAGAATATAAGCCTCATCCTAGCTATAGTGTGTAAATAGGATTAAATGTCGAAAGGTAAATTATGGCTTCAGAAGAACCAGATACAATAGTAGCAAAACCCGTTAAAACAAGAGCTGATAATTTTGGAAGCTCTCCACGGAATGTTCCAGGATTAACAGTTGTTAGACCTGTTAGATCATCGGACTCTCAGGCATTAATAAAAAATAGATTGAGAGAAGTTAATGCTATCTATAGTGCAATAACAATATTATATGAAAATGTTAAGAGAAATAATGCACTGATAGCACGATTAAGAGATATATCAAAAGTGATGCAAAATGCTTTAAGAAATCCTGAGAGCATTGCTGGTAAAATAGCTATTAACTCGGTGAGAAAAGAACTTAAAGAGATACTTAAAAGCGGTGAGTTTAAAACTACTAAGGCGCAGAAGGCGACAATCGGGAACTTAGTAGAACGATTAGACGTACTTGAACCATTAACATTAGTTGGTTCAGTTGCCCAACCTGGCACCACACCCATTCATAGTCGTCCTGGTAGTTTTTCAAGTTTTAGTATAACTGGAATCACACTCTAAAATAATACAAGCATGATCAGAAGGAGAGTCGCCAATGCGCGACTCTCGGCTAACAGATACGTCTTTTAGCCGATTAACTAGAGTATTTGAAATTAACCCAAGATCTATGCGTAAACCTCGGTTATTATTAAAATCACCATTACGATAATCCCAATAGGTGAATCCTTCGCCTTTTGGGTATAGGCATCTATACGAATCAATAAAACCAAGTTCTAAAATAGCAGATAATTTTTCACGCTCTTTTTTTGTAACATGAGTTGTCATAGTAATTTTCGAAATATCATAAACATCAGCATCCGTTGGAACAATATTAAAATCACCCATTACAATAACTTTTTCATTTTCTATTAAAAGTTTTTGTAGTTCTACTTTTAATAGATCAAACCATTTAAGCTTCATCTCATAATGTTCGCTATCTATATCTCGTCCGTTGGGGCAATATACACTCACTATTGTGATCCCATTGACAGTAGCTGAAATTATCCTGCCGTCATTAATATATGGATCCTCAGTAGTATTTAAACCAATTTTCACGTCAATTAAGTCTTCCTTGGAAATAATACAAACACCGTTATATTGACTTAGGCCGTAATGGGCAACGTCATAACCCAATATTCGAATATCGAATTCAGGAAAGTTCTTATCTTGACACTTTGTTTCTTGTAATAATAAAACATCAATATCATCATTTAGTTCTAAAAATTCTTTTACACGCTCAAATCTTGCACGAAGTGAATTAACATTCCAAGAAGCGATTTTCAATTTCTTATACCAAGCAACATATTGATATGATCAATTTTTGATTCAAGTTCTAAATCGTTTTCTGCAACGATTGTTATATGTCCGACTTTTCTCTTAGGACGAACTTCTTTGTTATACCAATGAAAATAAACACATTTCGTTTCTTCGAAATAATTTAAGGCTTCGTCATTGGGTCTATAGCCAACAATATTTATCATTGCGCAACTACCTATTATGTCACTAGGCCCTAATTCTTGACCTCTAATTGCGTTTATATGATTCTTGAATTGACTAGTAACAGAACCCTCTATCGTTAAATGGCCACTATTATGAACACGTGGTGCTATCTCGTTAACTATTAAGCCAGTATCTGTACAAAATAGCTCTACACATATAGTTCCAACATAATTGTGTTCTTCGCAAATAGTTTTTACTATTTTTTGTGCATTCTTTTCGTCAGCATAATTGAGAGTTTCTTTATTAATTGGGCATCGTGAAATATCTAATATTGAATCTTTATGGATATTATGAATCAAAGGCCAAGTAATAAATTCTCCATTTAAAGAACGAGATGCGATTATGGAACATTCAAAACCAAAATTGATTAGACCTTCTATTATCAATCCAGGGTTAGAATTTAATTTGCTAAGTTCAATAGCTAGGTTTTTTATTTCTGAATCGAGAATACCATTTTTTAAAACCCATTGTCCCTTTCCATCATAACCACCATGTCGTGTTTTTATTACGATACCTGAATCAGATAGATTTTTTGATGAAAGAGTATTGATTATTAGTTTTGAAATTTCATCGGAATTTAAGTTTTTATCTATCTTGATAAACGGGGCAGTCGAGATTCCCAGTCTATTTAATTCTGTTTTCTCTTTGAAACGATCGCCACTTAGTTGTACAAATCTATAATCGGGAAATACATCAAGTTCTCTCTTGATAATACCATTAGCGAATTCAACACCTAAATGTTCTGAATCAAATGTGACAACATCTACTAGTTCGCAAAACTCATCTAAATTTTCACCTAAAGACAAATCTTTTGTAAACGGTTTTGTTACTTTAAATGCGCAAGAACCAGCCACATCGGCTGATATAAAAGACAAATCTTCGCCTGCGCAAGATTCGGCAAGCATCTTTGCCAGTTGTCCACCACCTAAAATACCAATTTTATTAATTTCATCCGAAGTTTTTTTTGTAGACATAAGTTTATGATGGTTCCGAAAATTCTAAAATCTTTTGAGAAGAATAGCCACATATCGTTGCTGAAAGTAAGTATCTCCAGGAAGTCCTTTTTTCTTCATACGATTTTGAAGCTTTAGTATATTTATCTTTGACGTCTTTAGCAATGGTTTCTTTATCAATAAGTCCAATAGCATCTTTTAGCTCTTGTGATCCAGATAACTTAACAGAGCCAACGCTTGATGCATTGGCTCGAAGGCGACCAATTATATCCTCTAGATCGATTGCAGAATCTAATTGTTTAGACGTATTCTTTTTTTTAACAGCATCTAAATATTCGCTATATGACTTCAATCCATCTTTCGTGATGTCTCTTTGGCCGCCAATCTCCACCGCCAAATTTAGGGCATCGAAAAGTTTTGTGTATCTTTTTTGCAATTGTGGCAATATTCTTTCAAATTTCTTTGTTGTTTGAGTTTCACTCTTTGAAAGTTCACTACAACCTGATATTATAAAAATCGAAAGCACAACTATGACCAGAACAGATATGATTAATAAACGACGACGCATACATACAGGTTACCGAAAATATTCACCCAAAACTAAACTTTCTGTACCACTTTTGTTAATAATTTTGGTTGCAACCCTTATTGCGCTTTACAGCGGATTTCAAACTGGTGCTTTATCGTCAAGAGTTAATGCAAAAGTTATATCAATCGCTGATGGAGATACCATTAGTGTTCAATTAGAGGATGATCAAATAATCAAGGTTCGACTTTTAGGTATAGATACTCCTGAAACTCATCATCCAACAAAACCAGTAGGTTGTTACGGCCCACAAGCTTCTGAATTCACAACTAAGAAGCTAACAAATAAAAGGATTGAATTAGAATACGATATTGAAAAGTATGATAAATATGGTAGAACATTAGCTTTCGTATATTTAGATGGTGTCAGGTTCAATGATGTGCTCGTAAAAAATGGTTACGCTAGAACCTTGACTATAGCGCCGAATAAAAAATATTCTTTTAATTTGTTAAAGCTAGAGTTAGAAGCAGAAAAAAATAAAGTTGGTATGTGGGGAGCTTGTTGAGACTTTATTAATCAACTTCACTTAGTAATTTTTCTTTTAGCTTAGCAAGGGCACAACCCAAAATCTCTTTTGCTTGATTCCGGGTAAGTCCCATGTCTCTTGCGATGTCTTTCATTGACTCTGGTTCTGAACTTAGACCAAATCTACGATCCAAAATTGAGTATTCTTCGCTATTTAAAAGTGAAAAAAACCTAGGATCAGCTTTTAATTCTAATAAATCAATATCATCATAAGGATCTTCTATATCGTGAGTATTTAGATCAGTTAAAGTTTGCGCATCAGCATAAACCCAAGATTCGTCTTTTTCATCTATGGTATCTAATGGATTTCTCAATGTTCTGGTCTCCTTAACGTTTATGAGCTTTAAACTCGTCTTACCCCCTATGATTATCTATAACTTAAAATGTGTCAATGAAAGATTTTAATAGTTACTCTAAGTGTTTCGTACGAATATCTGCGATTCGTTTGAGGGCGTCTTTTGCCGTGAAAAAGTCTTGTCTTAGGTCTATATCGGCTATATGCTCCTCTATTAATTGTAAATATTCGGAGTCGCTTTGTACACAAATACGGTCAAAAAGTGTGCGTACTTTGACCCGAGTTATGTGTAATTCGTCACTAGCTCGAGATAATGCAACATATGCTAAACGTGATTCTTCAGTTTTTCTGATGCGATCAGAATATAGAGGAACTAGCCCTTTTTCAAAACCAGATACTATACAAGTGTGGAATTCTAAGCCCTTGGCCTGATGAAAAGTTAGTAGCGAAAAACCATCTTTGGAATCTTTTGCGCCTGTTATAGAAAATTCCAAATATTCAAAAAACCCATTTACATCACCTTGGCGATCAAAAGAAAATAAATCCATGTATTCCCGAGCTGCATTTCGAAGTTGCTTATAAGTTTCCTTTTTGCCGGCATCTTCATTTTCTATTGAAGTGATATCATCAAGTGCATCATAAACCGATTTCCATTTTCGTTTACGTCGAAGTGTTTTTATTGTATCGAAAATTTCACTTGCAGTTTCATTGAGCTCAATCCTTCTACCTCTATGGAATGCAATACCTAAACTGTTTGCTGATTTTATAAAGAGATCTTTTTGCTTATTAGTTCTAACAAGTATCGCCATATCAGAAAAAGGTGTACCATTTGCATGCGCAGACATGAGGATACTCATAGCACTTTGAGCTTCTGCGAGTTCATCAGAAAATAAGTGAACCTTTGGCAAAATTGTACTCTGTCTTGGCGTCGTAATCTTACGAGATTTTCCAGTGTTACCTAAAACGGATCGTGCTACTTCTACATTAGCTTTAGTAGATCTGTAGTTCGTAGTTAAAAATTCTATTGTTGCACCAGGAAAATAATTAGAAAAATCATTTAAATATTTTTCACTAGAGCCTGCAAATGAAAAAATTGATTGATCTGGGTCGCCAACGACACTGATATTAATTTTATTGCCTACAAGTCGTTGGTATATTTCAACATGTGTCCTGGTGGAATCCTGAAACTCATCTACAAAAATATGACGATATAAATATTGTCTAGTTTCTAAATATGATGGATCTTCAAGTAGTTGTATATATTTGATCAATAAATCATCATGTGAATATTTGTGATTTTTTGTCAAATAATTTTCATATAATTCCCAGTCATTTTTGAATTTTTCTAATGTGAATTCTCTTGGGTTGATACGGATATGTTTCCGAATATTTGTAATTATTTCATCATTTAAATTTTGCGGGAAAATTAGATTTGATTTACACCATGAAATCGCTTTCGCTATTTGTTTCGAATTTTTTATTTTTAAAGTTTCAATGATTTTCTCTGGAAATTCAATAATGGAATCAACAGATATTTTTTTATCACCATAAAAATCTATAAGTTCATTCATTACGAATGAATGCAAGGTACTAACCACAGGATGTAGACGATTATTATCACCAAGAACACTGCGTATACGTTTCGCTAATTCAAAACCTGCTTTTCTCGTAAATGTAATGGCTAAGACCTGGTTAGGTTTTAAATTTGTAGTTTCACATAAGTATTTTATTCTTTGAGTTATAACTCTTGTTTTGCCAGATCCAGCAGAAGCAATTATCGCTAGTCTTGACGAAGGCGAAGTTGCTGCATTTATCTGTTGCTCATCTAAAGTAAGTCCAAAAATTTCAACTGTATCTATATCGCGAACAATTGTTGAAACTACCGAATTCATGCATCAAGACTAGTATTATTTTCAAATATTTGTCACTTTGTATGATCTTAGATGTATAATCATTTAATGAAGTTGAGCATAAGTGTATTTGGAAGAGATGAACCCGGAGTGATAGCTGCTTTGACTTCTTACCTTAAAGTGTCTGGCGCAAACATAGAAGATGCATCAATGACCCTATTGCAGGGCTTCTTTGCGATGATAATGGTTGTAGAAATAGATGATTCTAAAGTTCCTAATATTATTATTGAACTTGAGAAGAAAGAAGAACTAAACGGTTTTGTGTTAAATATTTCTGAGACAAGTATCACATTATCGGATTCTGAACATGATCACTCATTAGAGGGTACTACACGATATGTTTTGAAAATGAGCGTAAATGATACTGTAGGAATAGTGGCGCAAGTAACAAAAGTTTTGAGTGACAACAAAGCCAACATCGTAGATTTTCGTACTTTACGTGACAATGATACTGATAAATTTTCCATATTTTTAGACGTCGATGTCTATCATTCAAGTGAGGAAGTAGTATCTTACGAAATAAAAAACCTTTCAAATACTTATGAAGGCTATATCGACTTTAATACAGTTGAAGAAATCGATTTATAGTTATTACCTAATGTCAGAGTATATAAAAAATCCATTAATAGATATAGTTGCTTACCCTAATATTAGCCTTTCAACAGCCGGTGTGACTATAGTTGATTTTAATAACCTAGAGTTTATAAAAACGGTAGAGAATCTAATAGCTAAAATGGCTGAGTACGATCATTGTGTAGGTCTAGCAGCAAATCAAATTGGTAGTGATTTGAATGTTTTTGTAGCAGATTCCTCAAAAAATAAACGAGAAGAATCTAAATATGGTTTTGTAGTTGTTACTAACCCAAGAATTGTAAAATTTAATGGTCTAATTAAGAGACGAGAAGGTTGTATGAGTGTTCCAGATTTAACAGTTGATATTACCCGATATGAAAATATTGTAGTTTCTGGACAAAATGTTACTGGCCAGGAAATACAATTTCATTTAGACGGTTTTGAATCGCGTGTATTCCAACATGAGATTGATCATTTAAACGGAAAAGTAATATTAGACTGTGCGAAAAGTTCAAGAGATATTTATAGTAGGAAAAACTACCGAAAATAGTCTTTCTTTTCTTCATAGAATCATATTTTGTCCGAAAATGAAACTAAGATATTACTATGCCATATCCTAGAGACTTATTAAATGATGACGAAGAACTATGTTTGGATTTGCGACCGCATTGGTGGTATTTCGCAAAATATTTTTTAGGTGCTTTCATACTTTTTTTGATTATCATAGCTTTAGAATTTTTTCCTGATGGAAGCAGGAGTGCTGCTGCAGGAAGTATAGATTCACTTTTTTTTACTATTGATCAATATGCTTGGAGAATATGGGTGCTTGCCTTTCTTGTTTGGGCTATCTTTTTTGCATTCCAATACTTGGGCTGGCACTTTACACTTTTTGTTGTGACGAGTGATCGTATTATTTTTCGTAATGGAATCATTGCTAAGCGCGGTGTTGAGATTCCTCTAGAACGAGTGAATAATATTAACTTTGGACAGACAATGTTTGAGCGCATGATTGGTGCGGGTACTTTAGAAATTGAATCAGCAGGTCAAGATGGTCAATCTACATTTAAAGATGTAAGACACCCTGACGCCGTACAACAAGAAATATATCGTTCTATGGAAGAAAATGTTAAGAAAACTGCTCGATATTCTTCAGAAGGTATTGCTTCTCAAATGGCCGCAGGTAGTAGACAAATATCTATTCCAGAACAAATTGAAAAGCTTGCGCAACTAAAAGAACAGAATATTATTTCTGAAGCAGAGTATCTAGAGAAAAGACAAAATCTTTTAGATCAAATGTAAATAAAATTAAGGAAAAAATGGGATTACTAAAAATACATCACGATTGGGCATACACTGCCATAACATTAAATGTTTTTGCTGGAATATGGACTCTTATAGGGATGAAAGTAGATGTTGTTAAGCGAAAGAAATACTTCCTGTATCCTATCTATGTCGGTGGAGTTGCACTTGTTATACAAGCATTTTTAGGAATTTCTTTGCTCTTATTTACTAATGATGTAGCACCTTCTATGCACTATTTCTATGGGTTTATTATATTGATGGTTATTGGAGGGATTTTTGCTTATTCAAAATCCTTTGGTAAGAAAAAATATTTAATTTTTGGAATTACAGCATTATTCATAGCAGCATTGTCGATTAGATCAATTTTGGTAGTTCTATAACGCAATGGCTTTAAAAAGTTTTTTAGATGGAAAAATATTTGCTGAAGTGAATATTACTAACCAACATATCGGTTATCCGCTTATTATATTTCTACATGGTTGGGGAAGATCTAAAGCAGATTTTTCTAAATTTATTTCTGATTATAATTGTGTTGCGTTTGATTTGCCAGGTTTTGGTTCTTCACAAGATTTAGAAAAAGTATATGATGCACATGTTTATGCTGAAGATATATCAAATGCTATTAACGAACTTCCTAGCGATTCGATTAGGAATGGCATAGTCATTGTCGGGCACTCTTTAGGTGGGAGAGTTGCAGCGTGCTTGGGAATATTGCGAGTAGATATTGTCAAGGGAATTATATTCATAGGTGCCCCCCTAATACGTTATACTTCTAAAACGAAAAGCCCTCTTTTGTTTAGGGTCGCAAAAATATTAAATAGAATTGGTGTTATTTCTGAAAGGAAGATGGAGGAAAACAAGAAAAAATATGGTTCTGCTGACTATAGGAAAGCAAGCGGGCTGTTACGCGAATCTTTAGTAAAGATTATCAATGAGTCATATCAAGACGAATTAAAACAATTTAAATTTCCTGTTTCATTTCTTTGGGGGATAAACGATACTGCAGCCCCATTTATTACAGCGTATGATAGCGAAGAATTAGTCTCAAATTCTTTGGGAGTTCAACTAGTTGATGATTCTAGCCATGATGTACATCTTGAAAATCCACAATCGTTGATTGACCAGATAGATCTTATGATGAAAGCTTTAGTAGATGATTGAGTCACTCGGGATAATCTTATTTACATATCTTATTATTAGCATATATAGATATCTAACTTTGATGCAGAAAGAACATTATATTGCAGGTACTTGTTCAAAATTTAAAGTTCGATGGTTAATTCATATTTATTATTTTGTTCCGATATTTTCAAAATCATTTAGACCAAAATTTACCAATAGATTCATCCGACTTACATTAGCTGTACTATCTTTAAACACTATATTGGTTATTTTTATTGGATTTATAGTAAATCCAATATTTTCTATAGCTTTGTGTATAGTTACTCAATTTCTATTAATAGATTTTACCGCATTAATAATGCGGCCGATTGAAGGTAAGTTCTCAAATAAATTTGTTAAAAGAGCACAAACAAAATTAGAAAAAATCTCTCCAGTAGTTGTTGGTATAACAGGATCATACGGAAAGACATCGACAAAGAATCATTTAAAAGAATTGTTGTTAGGTAAACGCCAAGTAGTAGCGACACCAGCAAGTTGGAATAATAGAGGTGGAATATCTAGAGCTGTTAATGAGTATCTCGATGAAGGTACCGAGATCTTTATTGCAGAAATGGGAATGTATAAGAAAGGGGAAATAGCCAATCTAGTTAAGTGGGTTAAACCCTCGATTTCTATTATAACAGCTATAGGAAATGCTCATTTAGAGCGTATAGGCTCCGTAGAAAATATCCTACAAGCCAAGGCTGAAATCACTCAAACTGCAAATACTGTTGTGTTGTGGGTAAGTGATGAAAGACTAGATGATCTATCTAAAAACTTAGGTGAAAAAAAGATCATACGTTGTGGATATAAAGGTAAACCTCAACTAGAGGTTGAGGTATCTAAAGATGGAAATGAAATTCTATTCTCAGATAAGGACCATAATGAAATAGCGAAAATACCCACTACAAATGGGCTACACGAAGGCAATATCGCTTGTGCCTTGGGAGCGGTTATCGCACTTGGGATACCTTTGGATAAGCTCCAAGAAAAATTATTAAATTTAACTACTCCAGAGCATCGTGCAACAGTCGGCAAGTCAGAGCAAGGATATGTCGTTATTGATAATACATTTAATTCTAATTTGGAGGGCGCAAAAAGTAATATTGCAAAACTATCTAGTGAAGTGAAATCTGGAAATAGATATGTCGTAACACCTGGGTTAGTTGAGCTAGGTGAAGCTCAAAATAGATCAAATTACGAATTAGGTAAAGAAATAGCAAAAAGTGGAGCAACATTAATTGTTACACACTTTATTAATCGCTCATCGCTAATAAATGGGGCTCAAAATGTTGATGGTAAAGTAAAGTCTTTTGCGAATAGACAAATCGCTGTTGACTGGGTACGCAAAAATCTTCAAGAAATCGATGGGGTACTTTACGAGAATGATTTACCTGTTTATTATCCATAATTTTATAAACATGGTTAAACATTGATGTTGATAAGGGTACTATAAACTAGAATTTTACAATGACAAATATTGCATTAATATTCGGTGGACCTTCACCTGAACATGAAATTTCTATATTAACTGGTCTCCAAGCGGGGAGAATACTGCAAGATGCTGGAAATGAAATTACGTCTATCTATTGGACGAAGCAAGGCACTTGGCTAAGTGTAAACCCTAAGCTTGAAGCACAAGAATTTTTAAAAACAGAAATACCTACATCTATCCCATTGGATTTTATAATCCCTGAAGGTTTCGTCGAGCGGAAAAAATTAAAATCGAAAAAAATAGATATTGATGTTGTGCTTAATTGTACCCATGGCGGCCCTGGCGAAGCGGGTACCTTAAGTGCGATGCTGCAAATTTGTGGTATTAAAGTAACTGGTCCGCGTCATGAAGTCAGTAATGTGCTGATGGATAAATTAGCAACATCAAAAGTTGGTGAAGCTTTCGGTATTCCTGGGATTGAAACTATTGAGCTCAATCAATATGATCGAGATATACCATTTAATGCTCCATGGATTGTAAAACCACGTTATGGTGGTTCATCTGTCGGTGTTGAAAGCGGCGTTGAAGATATTGTAACTGCAAAGGCTATATATAATAATGGGACTAATCGTGCTGGAATGGTGATACAACCATTCTTGACGGGTTGGATTGATCTAACTATATCTGTTCGAACTTATCCCGATCTAGAAGTTACGCCAATATCACGTCCTTTAAATGAAGAAGGAAAGATATATGATTATAAAACAAAATATCTTCAAGGTGGAGGTGGTATGGATTTTGCTCCGTGCGAGCTCCCTGCACAACTTCCTAATGAAATAACTCAAAGGATTGAAGAATTTTCGAAGAAATTAGCTAGAGGGTACCCTATTACGGGGATACCGCGTTTAGATTTTTTCTGGGACGGGAAAGACGATATTCGATTAATTGAAATTAATCCTATTCCTGGTGCTTTTGGTTTATACCTTTGGAAAGAAAAGGGTTACGATAGATCAGAGATATTATTAGACCTAATTAAAGAAGCGGAGCAACAACCTGTTCGACCATACCAATGGTTAAATTCAGAAGACGGTTCTGCTTTACGTGTAGCAGGAACGATATCTGGAAAACTTCAATAAAAATGTATTTTGTCTTGTATGTTTTAACCAACGTTTTTTCGTAAGTTATAATATCAAAGACGCTAGAAAGAGGAAATATGTCAGAACAAACAAAACCTAAAGCATTACCATATAGTCCTATTAGAAAAGTAGGTGAATTATTATTTACAGCTGGACAAGTTGGTAGAGATCCCGAAACACTTATTATCGAAAATGGTATAGAAGCTCAAACGAAAAAGTGTATGGAGAATTTAGATTTTCATTTAAAAAACAATGGGTCCTCTTTGGCTAAAGTTGTAAAATTCGTCGTTTATCTAACCGATATGAGTAATTACGCCGCTATGAATGAAATTTATGCTAGTTATCTAAACGAGCCTTATCCAGCTAGGACTTGTATAGCTGTCAAAGAATTGCCAAGATTGGGCGATATTGATCTTGTCGTTGAAATAGAAGCAATCGCTACAATATAAAACGAAAAGAATATAATGCCAAAATCAATTAATCCATTAGATGTCGTATATGACGTTGCTATCATAAGTCCTTTAGACAAAGCAGAAAAATTATCTAAACAAATAGGTACAAACTTGTTTATAAAAAGAGAAGATACCCAGGAAGTACATTCTTTTAAAATTCGTGGTGCTTACAATAAGATTGTATCTTTAAGCGATGAAGAAAAAAAGAATGGTGTATTGGCGGCTAGTGCAGGAAATCATGCACAAGGAGTTGCTTACAGTGCAAAAAAATTAAAGCTCAAGGCGACAATAGTTATGCCAGAAACCACTCCATCCATAAAAGTTGATGCAGTTCGTGGCTATGGTGCAAATGTAGTGCTCTTTGGAGACAGCTATTCAGATTCATATGCTAAAGCGCTAGAAATAATGAAAAAAACTGGAGCTTCTTTTGTACACCCATTCGATGATCTAGAAGTTATAGCAGGACAGGGGACTATAGCTAACGAAATTCTTGACCAGCTACCAGGTGTAACACATATTTTTGTGCCAGTTGGTGGTGGAGGTTTACTAGCAGGAATATTACAAGTTGTAAAAAAAATTAATCCTAAAGTTAAAGTTATTGGTGTGGAGCCTGATGATTCAAATGCTATGGGTAAATCGATCAAAGCTAATGAACGACTACTTTTAGAACACGTTGGTATATTCGCAGATGGAGTTGCTGTAAAACAAGTAGGGGAACACACATTTAGAATCGTTAAAGAACATGTAGATGAAATAATTAAGGTTAACAACGATAAGATTTGTGCAGCAATAAAATCAATTTTTGAGGAAACAAGAAATATTTGTGAACCTGCCGGAGCATTAGCTGTAGCTGGTGCTGTTAAATATTTTTCAAAAAAGAAATTCTTAGAACCAGACTCAAAGAAACATTTAAATGTTGTTTGTATCAATTCAGGCGCAAACCTTTCTTTTGAAAGACTACAATTCATCGCTGAAAGAACATTGATCGGCGAAAAAGTAGAATCTCTATTTGCTATCGAGATTCCTGAAACGCCAGGTGCTTTGAAAACGTTATATAAAAAGGTCATACATGGCTTTTCTATTTCAGAATTTTCATATAGATTGACCGATAGAGAAAATGCAAATATCTTCATTGGCCTTATAACCTCGACACCAAAAAATAGAGAACTTATTAAAACACGATTAGAAAAATATGGATTTAGTTATAGTGATCTATCGGGAGATGAATATTCTAAAGAACATGTGCGCTTTATGATTGGTGGTAAATCAGAAATAACTAAAGATGAAAAAATTTATTCATTCGACTTTCCTGAACGTCCCGGCGCACTTTCTGAGTTTCTTGACGCTATTGGTAATAAATTTAATATTTCGCTTTTTCATTATCGAGGACAAGGCGGAGATACTGGCCAAGTATTAATGGGATTTGAAGCAAAGAATAGATCTGAACTCGAAGCTATATTAGATACAACAGAATATGATTATAAGGAAGTAAGTTCGAAGGCAGTAAAAACCTTTTTATAAAACCCGATGTTAGATATTAACTACAGGACAAGTTAATGTTCTTGTGATCCCAGGGATTTTTTGGATGTCGCTTACTATTTTTTTTCCCAGTTCATCCATATTGTTGGATTCCACTTTAACCAGTACATCATAAGGTCCAGTGATTGCATCAACTGCAACTACTCCGTTAACATCTTTTGCTGCTTGAGCAACATCAGAAGAAGAACCAACTTCGGCTTGTATAAGAATATAAGCTGCTACTGTCATAAAATTAATTATAGTACTTTAATTAATACCCTGAGTGATATCAATGTATTTTATTTAAAAATGACTTGAAATACTTGTTTTTTAATTATTCTATGAGTAACTCAAACTAAATAACTTCGACATCCATAGCATTTACTCGTTTTGTTAAATCGCTAAGTTCGTCTTTTAGCTCCTCTGGCAAATGCTCACCAAAAGTTTCAAAGTGACTTGCAATAGATTCACACTCTGGAACCCATTGTGATTTACGTACGGCTAAAGAACGCCAAACAAAATCAGGGTTCATTGAATTATCTTGATTTAACTCTTTGGGATCAGGAATAATTCCTACAGGTGTTTTTATACCTTCGGTTCGTCCTTCTAAAACATCAAAGATCCAAGATATGACTCGTACATTGTCAGAGAATCCTGGCCATAAAAAGTCACCTTCATCAGTTTTACGAAACCAGTTAACACCAAAAATAGCAGGCAATTTGTCTGGAGCAATTTTCTTACCCATTTTTATCCAATGATTAAAATAATCACCCATGTTGTAACCACAAAATGGAAGCATCGCAAAAGGATCACGACGAATTTCACCCACTGTGCCTTCAGCTGCAGCAGTTTTTTCAGATGCAATTGCCGATGCAATGAATACGCCATGATTCCAATCATAGGATTTATAAACAAGAGGCACTGATGTTGCGCGACGCCCACCAAAAAGAATTGCACTTATTGGCACACCTTTAGGATCTTCCCATTCTTTTGCAATAGTAGGGCATTGACCAGCGGGAGACGCAAAACGTGAATTTGGATGTGCTGCAGGTTCGCCTGAAGCCGGGTCATAAGGTTGACCTTTCCAATTTGTCAAACCTTGAGGGACTTCCTTGGTAAGTCCTTCCCACCAAACATCGCCATCTTTTGTTAAAGCAACATTTGTAAAAATAGTATTATGTGACACAGTTTCTACAGCGCTTGCATTAGTTTTTGTTGATGTACCAGGAGCAACACCAAAGATTCCGTATTCCGGATTTATGGCACGCAAAGATCCATCGTCGCCAATTTTCATCCATGCAATATCATCGCCTATCATTTCGATTTTCCAACCAGGAAGTGTGGGTATAACCATGGCTAGATTCGTTTTTCCACAAGCAGATGGAAATGCTGCTGCAATATATTTAACTTCATTTTCAGGTGATGTTGCTTTGATGATTAACATATGCTCAGCAAACCATCCTTCATCACGGGCTAAGACAGAAGCAATACGAAGTGCAAAACATTTTTTACCTAATAATGCATTTCCTCCATAACCAGAACCATATGACCAAATCTCTCGATCTTCTGGAAAATGAGTTATATATTTATCGTCATTGCATGGCCAAGGAACATCTTGTTGGATTTTTCCATCAGAATCACGAAGAGGCATGCCAACACTATGCACGCATGGAACATAGTCTTTCGAATTACCTAGAACATCAAGTGCACCTTTACCCATTCGAGTCATAGTGCGCATGGAAAGTGCAACATATGGTGAATCTGTAAGTTCAACTCCAATATAACTTAGTTTTGAACCAAGTGGACCCATGGAGAAAGGCACCACATACATTGTTCGACCAGCCATTGAGCCATCAAATTTTTCTAGCAGTATATTCTGCATTTTTTCTGGATCCATCCAATTATTTGTAGGACCTGCATCAATTTCTTTTTTCGAACAAATAAACGTACGATCTTCAACACGCGCAACATCGCTAGGGTCAGAAAATGCTAAATAACTATCTGGACGTAAATCTTGATTTAATTTTACAACTGTCTTATTTTCTAATAAAACGTTAATCAACATTTCTCGTTCTTGTTCTGAACCATCACACCAATGAATATTGTCTGGCTTAGTTAAATTTGCAATATTTCCCACCCAATCAATCAAATGTTGATTGTTTGTAGGCACATTGTTTGTAGAAACTTGAGTTGTTTGTGTCATTTTTATTCCTTAATTTTTTCAATCGATTTTATTAATTGTTTGTAGTCAAGGCCATTTCTAAACTCGTGCGGTTGAAATCCCCATGTCTATTTCAGAACCAAGACGAACATTAGTAGCGAACTGATTGCTATCTGAATCTTCATTTTCTGATTTATTTTCTAAAATATCAAAATTTACTCTTTGGCCTTGGCGCAAAGTCGTGAACAATGACTCGTTTAATGCATTAGGTGCCATTTGGTATACAGTTCTATCAACTGTATCTCGCATTATTAAACCTGTATTTGTTTTTGGATCAAAAGATAGAATTACACCTTGCATAGTATTAGCCTAGTAGGGTGACATATTCTATTAAGGACTTAAGCGAGCTAAAACTCGAAAAAATTAAGGGCTTGAGTGTCGCATTCGTTGGAAAATGTGCATTGATTGGCATTTATTCTGTTCAAGATTTGTTGGGCCATTACCCACGTAAATATTTAGATCGAACTAATCAGGTTTCTATAGCTGCTTGTATACCTGGCGAAGAAACAACAGTTTATGGTGTTGTCGAAAAAATTTCTTCACGATATACAAAAAATCGTAAGGTGATGGTCGAGGGTGTAATTTTTGATGGGGAAGCACGTCTTAAAATTACATTCTTTAATCAACCTTGGAGGGTCAAACAATTAAATGTTGGAACCCAAGGTGCCTTTTTTGGAAAAGTTGATGATTTTCGTGGTCAATTACAAATTGTTAACCCTGTAGTTGACATTATTAAAGATGGTGCTTTTGATGAAGGTGACAAAACTAGCGGGATTATCCCTATATATCCGGCTTCTGGTAAAGCGGAATTGTCGACATGGATGGTACGAAGATCTATAGAAAAGATTTTGAAATATTCTGATGAACTTTTTGAAGTGCTTGATTCTGATACTTTAAAAAAGCTAAAACTCGTTACGCGTGCAAAAGCCTTTAGGTTTATCCATGCACCGGCAACACAGGATGAAGCACGCCAAGGTGCTCGGCGTTTACGTTTCGACGAATTTTTTATGTTACAAATGGTTTTGGTTGGTAAGTATCGTCATGTTGAAACAAAAATTTCTGCATTTGCACTAGAAGATGATTCCATGGAAAAAGAATTTATTAGTGCTCTTCCATTTGAATTAACTGGTGATCAACAAAAAGCAATTAGAGAAATTGATGAAGATATGAAGAAAGATCACCCGATGCACCGGTTACTTCAAGGAGACGTTGGTTCTGGTAAAACAGCTGTTGCATTTGCTGCTAGTGCACGTGCACTTTCTAATAAATCACAAGTTATTATTATGGCACCTACTGAAGTTCTAGCTAAACAACATTTTGAGAATGCTAAACAAGCCTTTTCTACGATCTCTATAGTTGATGATTCGAACTTGTTTTCAACTCGTAGTCCTAATATAGAAATCTTGAGTACCAATGTTGGCGTTAAAGATCGTGCACGTATAGAAAAACTAATTGAAGATGGTGAGTTAGATATCATTATTGGTACTCATGCACTTTTATATCAAGATTATAAATATAAAAAGTTAGGGTTAGTTGTTGTAGACGAGCAACATCGTTTTGGTGTTGATCAAAGATCTAAATTAATTTCTAAAAGTGAAATTGCACCTCATCTTTTGGTGATGAGTGCTACACCAATACCACGTACTGCTGCAATGTTATTTTTTGGCGATTTAAAAAATACTGTAATAAAAGAGATGCCAAAAGGTCGCAAAAAGATTAAAACCAATTGGGCAAATACTCAAGCAAAAGTTGATAAGGCTTATAAAAAGGTTCGTGATGAAGTGGAGAAAGGTGCTCAAGCTTATGTTGTCTGTCCGCTTGTTGATGTCTCGGCAAAGATTGAGGCGGCTAGTGCTATAGAAAAGTTTGAAGATTTAAAAGTTGGTGAACTTAAAGGTTTAAATGTTGGTCTTATACATGGTCAAATGAAAGGTACAGAAAAGTCTCAAGTGATGTCTGAATTTGTGAGTGGTAAAACTGATGTTTTGGTCTCAACTACGGTAATTGAGGTCGGTGTCGATGTTGCAAATGCAAGTGTCATGGTTATAGAGGATGCACAACGATTTGGTTTGAGCCAGCTACACCAACTGCGCGGTCGTGTTGGACGTGGTAGTCGTGAATCGTTTTGTTTTTTATGTTCCTCGAACTTTACTGATAAAGGTGAAGCAAGATTGGATGCTATGGAAACAGTCGACGATGGTTTCGAATTAGCTGAAATAGATCTAGAATTAAGAGGGGCTGGCCAGCTACTTGGTGCTTCGCAGTCGGGGATTGGTGATTTAAAGCTAGGCGTTTTGCCAAGAGATGTTAAATATATAGATTTCGCAAGAGAAGTAGCAGAAGCGATATATGATAAAGACGACCAATTAATAGAATCTCAAAACGAGATTTTAAAAAAAGAACTATTGTCGTTCTTGGAGCAAAATGAAATTGACTTTTTGTTTAAAAGCTAGATTTTACTTTCAGCATCATCTAAGCCTTGATCGATATTTCGCTGTAATGCCAGCAAAACTCCATCTACAGCGATACGTGCATCATCGAGATGAAGACTATCTTTATGAGAAGCTAAATATTTCGCCACTTTTCTAGCTCTATCTAGATAGCTTTTAATTGAAACAGCAGCAAAGTTTAATTCATCATCGAGGTTTAGATCTCTGTATCTAGGAGAAAAATGCTTTGCTAAACTATCTTGAATTTGAGCGTCAGCAATTAATACATTAGCTATTTCATTTAATTCTATGGAAACAGTCGAAATGGGTACTCCATCTTCAATACTAGAAATTATTTCTTCATATTTTTTTGCTAATAGTGATTTGAAATTGTCCGATTTATTTGTTTGTCCATCTTCAGCTACTTTATTTAAATGTTTGCTCGTTCCAAAAGGTCCTAGGTATTGAAGATCGCGAATAGCAATAACACACAATGCTGTTTTGAATCTTATTACGTATTCAGGCGATTCATTATCGTCAACAAGACTTTGCTTAAAATATTCATATGTTACCCACTCTTGGTTTGGGGGATTTACGCCACAAATACTCGAAGTTATAAAGTCGGTGAACTCATCATATCCATTTGGAAATTCTGAATTTATCTCAGTATTAATATCATTTAGAGTAGATATAGAATTACGAAGACCAGCAATAGCTTCAATTCTATCAATTATATGTATCGCCTGATTCTCATCTAATCCTGGTAGAGAAGAATCGTTCTGATCATATTCAAATCTTTCCGTAAAAGCCATAAACAGATTTTAATTCTTGAAAATTGTATAAGCAAAGAGCCTGAGTCAAAAGGGTCAAAACGGACAGATTTTAATTGATTTGGCTCTTGCAACTAAAGTCTATAATATGAGAATTATCGCTGGGATGGCAAAAGGGATCACATTATCTACTCCAACTTCAGATAGAACTCGACCATCTAGCGACAGAGTGAAAGAGGCAATTTTTTCTGCACTTCAAAATGAAATAGATATACAAGGTTTAAATGTTGTAGATCTTTTTGCTGGCACAGGGGCTCTGGGGTTAGAAGCAATATCACGAGGTGCTAGAGAATGTACCTTTGTCGAAAAAAATCAGGAGATGTGCAAAGTAATAAAAACTAATGTTGAGAAAGTAAAAAAAGCTGTTTTGCAATATGAGACAATACAGCCTGTATTTAAAATTATATCAAGTGATGTCGAAAAGGTTGTCAGGGGAGCCGAGAGATCCGACACCTTAAATAATGCAGATTTTGATATTGCAATTTGTGATCCACCCTATGCATTTGATTATATTAATATTATTAATATAATCAAACCAGGTGGTATTGTCATTTATGAAACAAATAAAGAAAAGTTTGAGATCTTTCGACGGAATATAGAAACTGATGGAAATATTGAAAAAATTATTTACTCAAAAATCATTGGTGATACAGGAGTAGTAGTAGCAACGTTACAATAAATAGTAAAAAAGTTAGTAGAATGTATTGATATGTCACATGCGTTATGTCCTGGAAGTTTCGATCCACCTACAGTTGGTCATTTAGATATCATAACTAGAGCAAGTGTGCTATTTGACAAAGTTACAGTAGGTGTAATTCGTAATACTACCAAGACTGCTATTTTAAATGCACCAGAGCGTGTTGAAATGTTGAAACTATGTGTTGAAAAATTATCAAATGTTGAAGTTATTTCTTTCGATGGCCTATTAGTAGATTGTGTAAAACAAGTGCATGCAGATATGGTGGTTAAAGGATTGCGAGCAGTAAGCGACTTTGACTATGAACTCCAAATGGCACAAATGAATAGACAACTTTCAGATGTCGAAACTCTATTTATGAGTACGAATCCAGGTCAATCATTTTTATCATCCTCAATCGTAAGAGATTTAGCTAGATACGGTGGAGATATTTCTCCCTTGGTACCTAGTGAAATTTATGAGCAAGTTCGAGCACGTTTTGCAAATGTGTAAATTAAGTCGTAAAATTTAGTACATATTATTCCAGGAGGAACAATGTCAGATATATATTTAGATGATGATCAAGTTGATTCACAAGATGACTTCTTGCCAACACCAGTAGGAGTTGAAGAACTATTATTAAGGGTACGTGAACTTATTGATTTAGCAAGATCAATGCCAATGTCGGCATCGGTATTAGTCAACCGGGAAGAACTGCTAGAACTATTAGACGATGCACTAGATGGACTTCCTGAAGAATTGCGCCATGCACGTTGGTTATTAAAGGAACGCGAAGAATTTTTGGAACAAGCGCAGAGAGACGCAGCTGAGATTCGTGATCGTGCGGCACAAACAGCTTCACGAATGGTCGAGGAAAGAGAAATCGTCCGTCAGGCCGAAGCAACTGCTCAACATATTGTTGGTGAAGCTGAATCAAATGCCCGACAAATTTCACATGAAGCAGAAGACTATATAGACCAGAAACTTGCAAGTTTTGAAGTTGTGCTTGATCGCACATTGCAAACTATTCAAAAGGGTCGAGATCGTTTGAGTGTACAGATCGATCCAACACGCGAAGAAATAGCTGCTGAAGATGATGATTCAAAAAATCCTTTCTTCGATCAAGATATTTAATCTATAGACTAAAATTATGAATGAAAATTTAATTTATGTAGGTGACGTTTTCAAGCGTGCTGGTTCTCATAAGAATGTTCATCTCATCATCGAAGACCAAGAATTTGCCACTAGTTTTGCTCATGTTGTTAATGAAGTAACTTGTGATTTTACTTTAGAAAGTATTACCAATGGAATTGTGGTGCGTGGAACAATAAACGGGAATTATGAAGCTAAGTGTGGTTACGGCTTAGAAAACTTTACTGAAAGTTTTAGCTATAATATTAATGAACTTTTCGAGCAAGGACATAAACTGTCTGCACGTAATTCTAAAGTTGGTTCTCAAACTGAAAATATTGGAGGATCTCGTTTTGCGAATGCCGACGAAGAGGATGAAGAACAAGACCTATATTCTTTTATTGGCGCAGATATAGATATAACACAAATGGTCACAGATACAATTTTGACTAATCTCCCAATAGCACCTGTTTGTGCACATGGACCAGAAAATTGTACAGTATGTGCAAAAGAAGTACTCCCATATATATCAAACGAAGATTTAAGAACTATGCCCAATGTCGAAGTTACAAGAAAAATAGACCCTCGATGGGCTGCATTGGATGAACTTTTTGACTCTGTTGATCAAGAGGATAAGACTATTTAAATTAAAATACCTGTAATTCCTAATGTCTGGAGCAAAATATTCTCTACACCTGGAATTATATTGTATCTTTCAAGTAGAATATATCTCTACTTAATTGTATATAAAAGAAATTTGAAGGAAAACCATGCCAGTACCAAAGAGAAAATCGCCACAATCTGCAACTCGTAAACGTGTGGCTAGTGCTTGGACTTTAAAAGCCTCTCCAAAGTCAACATGTCCTAACTGTGGTGTTGTAAAAGTTCCACACATAGTTTGTTCGTCATGTGGACACTACAAAGGTCGACAGGCTATCGAAGTTGAATAACTTAAGTGATACTAGTTTTTGAACATGGTGCGATAATATAGTATTTCGTGGATATTAACTCTTCTTACATTATTGCTTTAGATGCGCATGGTTCTGATCATGGTGTATCAGTTGCTGTCGAGGGTGCATTACTTGCAATCGATAAACTTGGTTGTAAAGTTGTTTTAGTTGGAGATAAAACTGAAATCGAAACATTTTTAAAGCCTGACGAGGACGATACTTCAAAAAAGATTTGGCCTAAAGGTCTAAGTCATTTTCAAGCAGATGAAAAAATAGAAATGCATGAAGAGCCCGTTAAATCTCTTCGAAAAAAACCTAACTCTTCTATTGGTATTTCTGCCAGAATAGTTAAAGATGGTTTAGCCCATGCAATGGTAGGCTCAGGTAATACTGGGGCAATGATGGCTAGTGCGCTACTTACACTTGGTCGTATTAAAGGCGTCGAAAGACCTGGAATTGCTGTTGAACTTCCTTCACCTGGCGATGGTACTGGTGCACAAGCAAGACAAATACTTATGGATGCTGGTGCAAATGTTAATTCTGAACCTATTTGGCTTTTTCAACATGGACTAATGGCACGGGCTTATGTTCAGCATAGATGGGGAATTGAAAAACCAACTATAGGATTGTTAAGCAACGGTGAAGAATCTTCCAAAGGTGATACTTTGCGAAAGCAAGCTTATCCACTATTAGAAACAATTGATGGATTTATAGGTAATTGTGAAGGTAAGGATTTAACTACTGGTGATCCACAAATTGTTATAACTGATGGATTTACTGGAAATGTTGCTTTAAAAACAATGGAAGCAACTTTTAAATCAATATCAAAAATGTTCCTAAATGTACTTTCAAATCCAGAATTGGCTCAAGCAGCAGGAATAGTTATGCCTCATATATTTTCAGCGGCTAAAGAAATGCATCCAGATTCTTTTGGAGGGGCTGTATTGTTAGGCATTAACTCTCCAGTAGTAATCGCACATGGACATGCAGCAGGTGATGCTATCTATAATGCAATACGTGTTGCCTGTGAGTGTTTACAAAGCGGAGTAGTTGACGCTATTAAAGATGAAATAGCTTCCACACAAAATATCAAACAAATAACGAGTTAAAATTTACTATGGACGAAATAGCAGCTAGAAATGTAATAGTTAAAGATTTTGCTCAAAAAATAAATTTCAAAGTAAAAGATGTGCAAACTTTGCGAACAGCATTAACGCACAGAAGCTTCACCTCTGAAAATGAAGGTGCGCCAAATAACGAACGTCTCGAATTTTTAGGTGATGCTATTTTAGATTTGGTAGTTTCAGATATATTGTTCAAAACATTTCCAGAAATGCCTGAAGGAGAAATGGCAAAAGCTAGGAGTGCTGTAGTTAATGAAGATACTTTGGCTGAAATTGGCGCTGAGTTAGAACTTGGAAAATATATGTTTTTTGGAAAAGGAGAAGCAAAAAGTGGAGGGTCTAATAAACCTTCAATTTTGGCCGATTGTATCGAAGCGATTATTGCTGCCATGTATTTAGATGCAGGCTTCGACTTTGTATGTGTTTTTGTTCAGAAACATTGGGAGTCACGCGCCTTAATTTCAGCTGATAAACCAGGTGATGCAGATTATAAAACACGATTTCAAGAAGTGGTTGTGAAAAAATATGGATTTAAACCCAGATATATACTAGAAGGATCAGGCCCAGAACATACACGTATATTTACTGCGCAAGTATTTATTGGTGAAGAAAAATTTGGCGAAGGTGTTGGACGTTCAAAGAAAATTGCCGAACAAGATGCTGCTCATGCTGGTTTAGAAATTATTGAGAATAAAATTTAGCGCTGAAGGTTAATATGCCAGAAATTGTTGAAGTTGAAACATTTAGAAGACAACTTGAACCAATATTGATCGGTAAAAGGATCATTGAAGTGAAAGTAAATCATTTAAGAAGTATACGACGACACAAAAGTGTAAAAGAGTTTACGAACCTACTCTTAGGAAAAGACATTTTAGAGATTTCCAGATTCGGGAAATACCTTACATTTCATCTTGATGATGGAAGTTTCCTAAATGCTCACTTACGCATGTCTGGGCGTTTTTTGTTAAACGATGACCCATCTAGCGATCCTAAACATTCCCATATAATACTAACAACAGAAAAAAATAGGATACTATTCATTGATCCTAGAACTTTTGGAGAAATGTGGGTAACATTAACACCCACACCAGAAATTAGTCGTGGCATTGACGCGCTAACTTCATCAAATATCGATTTGCAAAAAGTAATAATGCAGTTGGCATCTAAATCAACCAAAGCTATAAAAGCAGTTTTATTAGATCAGCATTATATTTCTGGGATAGGAAATATCTATGCTGACGAAATATGTTCGCTTGCAAAAATTAATGTGTCAAGACGCATATGTGATCTAAAAGATAGAGAAATTTATCAACTCATTAGATCTATAAAAATTATATTGAAAAAAGCTATAAAATTACGGGGTTCATCATTAAGAGACGAATCATTTTTAGATTTAAATAATAATATTGGTAGTTTTCAAAAATTTCATCGAGTACACGCTAAAGCAGGCCAGCAATGCAGCGATTGTGGAAGTGAGATAGTCAAAACTAAAATCGTTGGAAGAACTAGCTATTTCTGTCCTAAATGTCAAACTTAAGAACAAATAGATTTTATCATTCTGCAAATTATCAAATTTGTTCTAAATGGTTAAACATAGAGGGGCCTGTTCATCTAGAATAGGTACCTCAGATACGAGATTTTCAATTAGAAAAGGAATACGATGTATTTAAAAGCATTGACATTAAAGGGATTTAAATCTTTTGCAGATAAGACAGAACTCTTATTCGAAAAGGGAGTGACAGTAGTCGTCGGTCCGAATGGTTCAGGAAAATCAAATCTAGTTGATGCTGTCGCATGGGTATTAGGAGCACAGGGCGCTAGAGCACTTCGTGGCGCAAAAATGGATGATGTTATTTTTGCTGGAACCACAAAAAAATCTGCTTTAGGTCGAGCCGAAGTGTCCTTGACTATTGATAATGCAGACCAAACACTCCCAATAGCATTTAATGAAGTTACAATTACACGAACTCTTTTTAGGTCTGGCGAAAGTGAATATAAAATAAATGAAGTTCCTTGTCGTCTATTAGATATTCAGGAATTGTTAAGTGATTCTAGAATTGGACGAACGCAACACGTCATTGTTGGGCAAGGCCAACTCGACTCTGTACTAAATGCGAGTCCACAAGATAGAAGAGCAATAATAGAAGAAGCAGCTGGAGTCTTAAAGTATCGTAAAAGACGAGAAAAATCACAACGTAGATTAGAAGCTAGCGGTGCAAGCCTTATACGATTGCAGGATTTAGTTCGCGAAGTAAGAAGACAACTATCGCCTTTGCAACGTCAGGCTGATGCAGCAAAACGTCATGATGGAGTTCAAGATGAACTTACTAGTGTAAGACTCTTTTTGTTAGGTAAAGAAATTTCAGGATTACAATCTTCATTAGAGCGAAATGATAGTGAACATGAAGAAAAAATTATCTCAGAAAAACAAATTATAAATGGACTATCGAAATTAGATATAGATGTACTAGATGCTGAAGCTGCTTTAATGAAGGTAGGTGATAGTGATGTTGCGAAATGGTTAAGCAGATCAGAAAAATTGGTAACAAAAACAAATGCTATTAAATCTATACTTATTGAACGTAGAAGATCGATAGTTGCAGAAATGGGTACGGCCGCTGATGAATCCGTAATCGAATCATTGTTATTAGAGCGTGATTCAATAACTGAAAAGATTGAAGAATTAACACGATTAGAAGCACATTTAGCACCACAACTTGAAGAAGCAATCGAGCTAACTAAACAATGTCGAAATAATATTGAAGAGCATGATAAAAAACGACCAAGTAATGATGCTGTTAAAGAATATGAAAACGCAACACGGGAATTAGATGACAAGGAAAAGAATCTTTCGCGTTTAACAACTCAAATTGAAGCATCAACATTTAGATATGAAAAAATACTGCTAAGGATAGCTGCATTAACACAAGATAATTTAGATGCAAAAGATGTTGTAGATGTTGAAACAATTGAATTAAATAATTATCTAGCTGAGTATGATTTGCTAGAAAATGAAATGAACCATGTACGCATAGAACTAGAGGATTCTGAAAAAGAAAAAATTCTGCGTCAAGAAGAATCAGCGCAGCTTTCTGCTCAGGCGAAAGTATTAAAAGAAACATTTGATATTTCTAATACCAACTCAGGTATAGAAAACGTTCGTGAAAAACAAGGTGTAAAAGGTACACTTTTAGAGAATATTACTATTGATGAAAGAGTTCAAGAAGCAGCAAGTTCTATAATTGGGTCAATCGCAGGATCAATAGTTGTTGAATCTAAACAAAATGTTGAATCAACAATTGAAGAGTTATTATTAAAAAATTCTAGCGCACAAATTATGATGCTGGAAAGCAATATTGAATCTCATAACGAAAATTCTCCAGCAGGCACAATACCTTTAATCGACTTTATAAGTTCAAAGGATGAAAATGTATTATCTATTTTAGGTAAATATTTATCCAATATAGTTTTTTGTGATGGCAATTGGAAAACAGCGTTACAAATAGCTGTAAATAATCCTAGGTTTATTATAGTAACAAATTCTGGTGATCGTTTTGGATCAGATATGCCATGGAAATTGGGAAAAACGAAAACAGTAACGGTTACAAAGGAAAAAGTAGAAAAAGCAATTGAACAAGCTTTACAAGCAAAAGAAGAATTGATTGAATCTGAAAATGAATATTCAAAAAATTATGAAAAAAGTCAAGAATTGATAAATGCGATAAGTGCATGTAACGCCAGTCTTAACGAATGCAGAACAAGATTGAATATTGCAACAAAAACATTTGAGACTACAACATCTGCAATATCTTCTAGGAGATCTGAAGTAGACAGCCTGGAAACTGAAATTTCTTCAACAAAAGAAGTGAAGAAATTTGAAACTAGAGAAGTCGATGAATTAAAGGTAAAATTAATAGATCTTCAGTATCAAAAAGAAAATTCTAAAGCACTCTTTGACGAGTTTCATGAAACAGAGAAATCACACGAGATCGAGTTATCAAAAGTAAATCAGAACCTTCGTGAAATCGAAAATCAAATGCAAAGTTCAACAGTAATGTTGGCTGATTTAGAATCAAGATTGCGAATGATAAATGAGAGATTAGCCAAGGATCCAATAAAAGAACAAGAAGCAAACTTAAGACGAGAAAAATCATTAAATGCATTAGAAAAAATTGATAAATTATATTCAAGAGCGGAGCATATAGAGAGCCAAGCGAAAAAAACTCTCGAAATATTAACAGAAGAGCGCAATCTACAAACACAAAAAGCTCATGAGTCAACATTTAAATTAGAAGAATTAAGAAATAACAGAAGGACATTAGAGAAATCAGTCCTTGAAATTCGTGAATTAATTCAAAGACATGAGATTAACAAAGCAGAATTACGATTAAAGCTAACAGCAGCAGTCGAAAACCTGCGTACTAACTATGACTGTGAACCTACAATCGCAATAGAAGCTCCAATGCCAGAAGTGCCAGAAGGAACCACACTTACATCGAGGGCACGTGATCTAGATAGAGAACTTAAACTTATGGGGCCAATAAACCCATTAGCAATTTCAGAATACGACGAACTTTCTGAACGTCATGTTTTCTTAAACCAGCAACTCGATGATATAAAAGCATCAAGACGTGAATTGCAAAAAGTAATAAGAAACATCGATCAAGAAATAGTAACAGTATTTGAAAAAGCATTCGAAGACGTCCAAAAACATTTTTCGTTACTATTCACAACATTGTTCGCAGGTGGCGCTGGAAGATTAACACTTACTGATCCAAATGATATGTTAAATACAGGGATAGATATGGAGGCGCGACCTAGTGGTAAGAATGTACGTAGGTTATCGTTGCTTTCAGGTGGGGAAAGGTCACTAACCGCATTAGCGTTCTTATTTGCAGTATTTAAATCAAGACCATCACCTTTTTATATAATGGATGAAGTCGAAGCAGCGCTTGATGAACCAAACCTCCTTAGATTTCTAGACTTAATAAGCGAATTTAGAAACGATGCACAGTTAATAATTGTCTCTCATCAAAAGAAAACAATGGAGGCTGCTGATGAGCTTTACGGTGTGACTATGTCTCCAGGAGGCTCTTCACGTGCGATCAAACAACGTATCGAGAACCCTTCCGATTCTAAAATTAAATCTTCGAATATAGAATCAAGCGATGCAGAAATTTCTCTAGCGCTTCGCGACCGTTCCGAAACGTCAGAATCAACCGAATCATTAACAATCGATTTAACTTCAATTGATGATGGCGATCTCGATAGCGTTGTGGATCTCAATGCTCATCATCGCGAAGAAGATAGAGAAAGTGATGACACTGAGAGAGCAGAACAAGTCGAAAGTCGTACTACCATTGCAGATGCACTAGAAAGTTCAATATAAACCATGATTAATGTATTAAATACTATATTAAATAGTGATTCGGTGGAACTTCTGGATGCGTGCGGACCAAAGGAGCATCGAGGAACTCTATGTGAATTGACTTACAGTCTTACATCATCACAATATGCTGCTGATATTGTAAATTCATTTACAAGACCATTACGGGTCCTTTCAATAATCTTTTTAGCATATGTCCTAAACAGGATAATGCGACTATTCGTAAAACGAATAGTCAAAAAATTAACTAAAGAATCTGCACATAACAAGATAAAAACATTTAAGAAGAGAACTGGATTATCAAGACTAGAGACATCAGAAACACCAAGTGGTAGAGCAGTGCAACGTGCCGAAACTATTGGATCTGCAATTAAAGGTGTAGGTACTTTCATGATCTTTAGTGCAACTATATTGTTAATTCTACAAACATTCAAAGTTCAGTTTGCACCACTGTTTGCTGGAGCAGGAATATTTGGTGTTGTAATAGGTTTTGGTGCACAATCGATGATTAAAGATTTTCTAGCAGGGATTTTTATATTAGTTGAAGACTGGTATGGTGTATCAGACTACATAGACGCGGGTCTTGCAGAAGGCACTGTAGAGCAAGTGACACTTCGTTCAACAAGGTTACGAGATGTATATGGTGTTGTTTGGTATATACCAAATGGTGAAATTGTTAGAGCTGGTAACAAATCTCAACAGTGGGGACGTGCTCTTTTAGATATTGGTGTTGCTCTAGATACTGATCTCGATTTTGCACAAAAAGTGATCAAAGAAACAGCTGACCAATTAGCTAAAGATCGTGCAACAGAAGTTTTAGGAGTTCCAGAAGTTCTAGGTATTGAAGAAATAGCCGCAGATAGAATATTGATACGTGTTGTAATGAAAACAATACCTTCAGCACAATGGGATATCGCTAGAGTATTAAGATTGAGGATTAAATCAGCATTTGATAAAAAAGGTATTGTGCTTCCAACACCTTCGCAAACGATTACCTATACAAATGCACAAAACCCAATTGAAAAAGAACATATTAGTGCACCATTAACAACACACATAGAAGTTACTGATGATGGCAGCGAAAACCCTCTAAAAAAATAGTGTTAAAATTATTTTAGTTAAAAAGGAATATAATGACTATTGCCTCAACAGCGTTTGATTATACAGAACTAATATTATATGTAGGCATAGGTAGTTTCGCAGGCCTATTATTAGGTCTAATAAAGAAATATTCAAATAGTAAAAAAACAGATGGTATAACTAAAAAAAGTGATTCTAACACTTTAATAATTGAAAAACCAAAAACTTTAGAAGAACGAATTACTAAAACTCGTGGAGTTTTTTCAACATCATTGACAAAATTAAGAGGTAAAACAACTGTAGATCCGAGTTTCTTTCAAGGTATTGAAGAAATGCTACTACTTGGAGACGTTGGTACCAATACTGCAAAATATATTACAGAAAATATTAAAACAAAATGTGATAATGAAAAAGTCTCGGATATCTCTATAGCTTTAAAAATCGTCAGAGATGAGATAGAAGATGTTTTTATAGACGAACGTAAACTAATAATCGATGACGGAAAGATTAACGTTTGGTTATTTTCTGGTGTTAATGGAGTGGGTAAAACTACTTCAATTGCAAAAGTAGCATCTCATTATAAGGAGCAGGGAAAAACTGTGCTGATGGTAGCAGCAGATACATTCCGTGCTGCAGCTGCTGATCAACTTGAAACATGGGCTGAACGGATCGATGTTGACATTGTGAGAAGTGTAGAAGGAGCAGACCCAGCGTCTGTAGTCTTTGATGGTATGGAAAAAGCAAATGCCAAAAAATATGACATAGTATTAGTGGATACAGCTGGCCGCTTACATACAAAGTCAAACTTGATGGAAGAAATAAAAAAGATTCGTAGGGTAATTGAACGAACTAAAGGGTCATTAAAAGAAGTCTTTTTAGTCCTTGATGCAACAACTGGGCAAAATGGGTTGGTCCAAGCCAGAGAATTTTCGCAAGCTTTAGATGTAACTGGAGTAATATTAACAAAGCTTGATGGATCTGCCAAAGGCGGAATAACCTTAGCAATCGAACATGAGCTTGGAATTCCAACTAAATGGGTGGGTATTGGTGAAGGACAAAATGACCTTATACCATTTGTTCCAAAAGATTTTGTAAATGCCTTGATGTCTAGCTAGCTATAATTCCTAAAGAGCGATCAATGCTAGATAACGAAAAATAGTCCAAAGTAAGAAGTTCTCTAACCTTTTCAGGATCAGATATTGTCTCAAAAAGTATATCAAGGTCGCCTTCTAATATTTTGTTAACAATTTGTATTCTATCTTTTAGATGTTCGATGTCTTTAACTATTTGATTTCTATAGCTTTCTGGAGAGTTAAGTAGTGCACTTTCTAAAAGGTCTAATTCATGATCAAAAAAGCTATTACATTTATCGAAGATATTAAAGTATATTTCACTATAAAAAATTGCCGATTCATATAATGCCCAGCATTGGGATTTCTCATAATAAATCTCTGGATCAGAGATATCTATGATTCTTCCTACGATATTAACAACTTGACCGAATGTTCCGGAGCTTATTGTTCGTAAAAATTCCTCTGGATCTACTAAAGTCTGTTTTCCTGAATCTTTTAATTTAGATAATATTTCGTAGGCATCTAACAGCTTTATTCTAGCTTTAACGTCAAGTGAATTAACAACACTATGGTCTTTAAAGCCAGCTTTAGAGATATTTAAACTGATAGAACTTACTACGTGATTAATGGCTTTTTCGGGAAAATATCCATTTAGTTTTCTAGCGAAGTACACCTCAAATGCAAATACTTTTTCCCAAAGTTCTTGAGTTACCAATACTGGATCAGAATCAATTGCAAAATCTAAGTCAATACCATATTTAAAAAATTCATTTTTAAGGTGTTCTAAAAATATTTTCTTGTCTCTTTCTTCTACATAGCCAGGTATTTCATCAACCATTGTTATATAAAATTCGAGCATCTTTTTTATGGAAATTTTTGTAAAACTAGCTTCAACTTGAGGAAAATCAGAATCATTTAATGAAACGTGGTCTGAGTAATCTGTATAAGTTACTTTGCCATCTCCCCAAAGTAAAAGATTTTCGCTATGTGAAGACCGATCCATTATACGTGGATTGTCACTAAAAAGTAATTGTGCTAATTGTTCTGAGTAAATACGTAAAACATGGTCAACATATTCTGGTGTTTCTATATCTGGATATATATCTGCGCCAGTAAAAGACATACGCACAGTAGAAGGTGAAAGCCGGATGATGTAACCTTGTTCGAATGGAGTGTTCTCATCAAGAATGTGGTCATATATTTTGTGTCTAGTATCATGAGATGTGAAGGTTATAGCGCCAGCTGCTTTTGGCCCATCAAGGAATTCGACAGCTTCAAGCTGGTCGATTTCAGTTATTGCTTGTTCGTACTCTAGAGCTCCAGTAACCGTATCCCTGCCGGTTCTCTGGTGTTTATCTCCGAAGCCTCCTTTAGTCATTCCGCAGCCTTTAACTTCAACTATATATTCTTCGCCACGAACATCAACTTTGACGGGAATCAGCTCATGGTCAATATATTGCATTACTACGCCAGTTCTGCCATTACCCATATCGCTATATTCACCATAATATAAAATGTAAAATTTATTTTTGCCGGCATCGTTCTCCAATGCTTCTCTTACGATTTCTTGTTGATAATTTGTTTTAAAAGATTTAGTTACTTCCACAATCTTATTTGGCTCGAGATCGTAAAGGTCAAGTCCTGTCGTAACTAATATTTCTCCATTTTCAAAATGGTTACGCAGTTCTTCTGGCAAAGCATTCCAGTTCAAACTTTTAACAACAGAAGCTTTATCCATTTTTTTAAATTCTGCCTCGATCAAACAAACAGTTTTTACTTCATCTCGACCACCAAACATAGTATTTGGTACCTGTCTCTTTGACTCGAAAAAACGTGGTCCATAAATTGGTTTTATCTTTCCGCCAACTTGGTAAAAACCGGCAATAAAAGGATTCGTCATTGATTGGCTATTTCTCAGTATTCGTGCAAGCACCGGATCACTGCCATTTTTTATTTGATCAGCGATTATGTTTTCAGAAATTAATCTATCTCGCCCTTCTTGTTTGAGCAATGATGTCTCTAATTCTGTAAATGTTAAATCAAGGAGGTGGCTTCTGATATACACAGAATTACTAGTAAGAGGACTTTTTGTGAAAAGGCAGCGCTTTAGCTGTACAGCTATTCTTCTTCGGGTGGCCAAATTACTATTTCTACCAAAAATATTAAATATTTCTAATTCACGCCTTAGATCCCATATGAGATCTCTATTTGATAGATTTTCACATTTACTTAAAGCTTGGCGAAGTTCTGTTGGTATCACATAAACAGTATCGGCAAAATCGGACATAAAGCATATTTTACACCCATGTGAGGTTTTGGTCAAATACCAAACGGCTTTCGAGCATTCGAATTGGTAATATCATGCAAATACTGAGACATGATGATATTAGAATAACAAACCATGTTTGATTCTTTAACCTCAAAATTCGAAAATATCTTTGACAAGCTCAAGAGTACGTCAAGAATAACTGATTCTGATATAGAAACAGTTTCTAGCGATATCAGAAGTGCGCTTATAGACGCTGACGTAAATATTTCTGTTATCGATGCTTTCATATCCAAAATTGCAGAGCAATGTAAAGGTATTGTGCCTTCACCTGCTTTAAGTCCAGATCAACAAATAATAAAAATAGTTAATGAAGAATTGATGAATTTATTGGGCGGGGAAGCAGTTAAGTTAAATGTTTCTTCTAAGCCACCGACAATAATATTATTGGCTGGTCTACAGGGATCTGGTAAGACTACACATGCAGGAAAATTAGCAAAACATTTACTCTCAAAAGGTAAAAGCCCACTTTTAGTCGCATGTGATTTACAAAGACCAGCAGCTATTGAACAGCTAAAAGTTTTGGGTGAGAAAATATCTGTTCCAGTATTTTCAATTGATCAGGGTAAACGTAAATCAAAAATTAAAGATGTCATAAAAGGTGCTTTCGAAGAAGCGGCTCGTTTAAATCGCGACACGATGATTATTGATACAGCAGGTCGTCTACAAATTGATGATGATCTGATGAAGGAACTCGAACAGATTGTTGATTTAACAAAACCCGATAATACATTATTAGTTATTGATGCAATGATTGGTCAAGAGGCAGTAAATGTCGCTGATACTTTTAATAAGAGAATTCCATTAAGTGGTGTAATACTAACAAAAATTGATGGTGATGCACGTGGTGGTGCAGCGCTTTCAGTTCGTGCTGTTACGGGTGCGCCAATTCTTTATGTTGGTACTGGTGAAAAGCTAGAAGATTTTGAAGATTTTTATCCAGACCGCATGGCTTCGCGTATCTTGGGAATGGGCGATGTATTAACTCTTATTGAAAAGGCAGAAACTTTATATACGCAAGATCAAGCTACTGAACTCGGCCATAAAATGGCACAGGGTGATTTCGGTTTAGGCGATTTTTTAGATCAACTAAAATCTATACAAAAAATGGGACCACTTGGCGGGATTATGAAAATGATGCCTGGTATGCCAAAAGAAATGAAAGATGTAGAAATCGATGATAAACAAATCGCACATGTAGAAGCAATTATCCTTTCAATGACTAAGAAAGAACGTGATGAACCTTCGATAATTAATGGTTCTCGTAGGACACGTATTGCGGGAGGTTCTGGTAGAACTACAAATGAGGTGAACGCATTGCTAAAACAATTCCAACAGATGCGAACCATGATGAAACAAATGATGGGTGGCACATTACCAGGTGGTGCTGGCGGAAATAAAAAGGGTAAAAAAGGTAAGAAAAAGCAGGGTAAAGTCGGTATGATGAAAAATGCCATGGCGATGCAAAAAGAAATGAAGAAAAACCCTGATGCTTTTGAGGATATTCTCAAAGGCTCTGACATGGGTTCTTTTCTTCCACCTTCAGCTAAATTTTAGCTTTAGTCGTTTGCCTCATGAGGTTAAGTAATCCACAAATATTATGAACAGTTAGCTTTTCTGAGTTCTTTTAGAGTAAAATTTACTTCTTCCAAGTAAGACTCCTGAGAGGAAATCAGTGTCAGTAAAAATACGTCTAGCCCGAGTGGG
>JAGPDB010000012.1 GCA_018057765.1 Acidimicrobiia bacterium | reverse complement strand
GACGGCGGTACAACATCACTCGACAATTTGGTTTTGCTATGTAGACAGCACCACACCATAACGCATCAAAACAAAATACCAAAACTTACTACAACAAACAAAAAACAATACGCCGACCTACCACCACCAAATTAGCAACCGTTCTATTGAAAAGTTAAGGGAGGTTTGCCCAATAATTAACCACCTATTGCTACTGGAACTCCTGACACCCGAACGACAAGACCATCACTGTCAGGCAGTAAATCTGAATTGACGTATGCGTTGGCAACACTCCTAGATTCTTTAATTTGTGATGAAACGAGATCTCTTAACGTTTCAAAAAAGTTGCTGTCATCGACATCTATTATTCGTTCGCCTGATCGCTTTGAGCGTTTAACAAAAAATTCTTCTAGAAAACCTCTCGCCATTTCTATTGATATAGTTGGCCCTGTCAAAACCGACTTATTACCCTTATGTGTGTTTGCAATTTCAGTACCAATTTTACCCATACCCATTTCCTCTTTAAACACTCCTATTGCACAATGATTCACCCTTATTTCAAAGCTGGAACCATCAAGCTTTCCAGATAAAATTAATTTCATGATTGTTGGTCCACAACTTGGCCTATTTTCAATTTGTGATTTCCATTGTGCCTCAATTTCTAACACTGCAAGATCACTCGAACCAGCTAATGTTCTTAGATAAATATCAAATTTCTCAGGCCTATAGGCACCTTCTAAAGCACAACCCGCACCTAAATCTCCTCCTACATGTATTGATACGGGAACATGTAAAGACGTACCATTTGGTAAAAATTGTAAAAGTTGTGAAGTCGATGGAGCCATTGGTTTTCCTAAATTTAATAAGATGCGAATTAGAAGTTTATATAAGTGCTAACAGCTACGACAGTAACAAGCGTCGATAGCACGACATTGAAGAGTGCAGCTACATGAATTAAGACTGCCGGCAAATAACATGGTTACTATTATAACTAACTATTTAGTATCGAACAAATAGAATCCACCATACAAGCAACATTTCGTCTATCATATTTCACCAATGAGGATAATTGTCGCAGACTGCATAGTAACTTATGAAGGCCGACTTGGCGCAAAATTACCTTTGGCGCGAAGGTTGCTAATGCTTAAAGCAGATGGGTCAATTGCTATTCATTCAGATACATCAGCATTTAAACCTTTAAATTGGATGAACCCGCCTTGTATAATCAATTTTGATATGAAGGACAAAATTATTGTACGCAACAAAAAAGGCGAAGAGCTACATATTGACCTACTTCAAATTATTCATGATTATGAAATGGAACTAGGCGATGAGCCCGGCCTTGAAAAAGATGGAGTTGAAAAAGAACTACAAGAACTTATTGCTGCACGAGTTGAAAAACTACAAGAAGGTTTTGAATTAATTAGAAGAGAATTCCCAACCGATATTGGCCCTGTTGATTTATTGTGTAGAGATAGTAAAGGTACATGTATTGCTGTTGAAATAAAACGTATTGGCGAAATTGCAGGGGTTGATCAACTACTACGATACATAGATAGAATCTCTCTAGATGATCGCTATTTGGCTAATGGTAAAGTCAAAGGTATGTTTGTTGCAACCATAATTAAACCACAAGCGAAGGTTTATGCCCAATCACGCGGAATTGATTGCGTTGAAATAAATATAGATGATTTAAGAGAATCAAAATCTAACTTTTTAAAATTATTCTAAAAAATATAAGAAAGAAACTCGGTGATTGCGCCCTTAGGTTTTAGTACTAACACCTATGAGAGCCATCACGGGCGGCTTAAATTGCTGGAAAAGAAAATACTTCTCCAGGAAAAATTAGATCAGCATCACCACTTCGAATATTTGCTCTATTAGCATCAATTAATTTGACCCAATAATTTGCAACTTCAGCATTAGTTGGTGAATGGCCCAAATTTTGCTCAACATGTACCTTTGCTATATTCCAGAAGTTATCACCAGATACAACTGTATAAGAAGTTGAATCTGTTGTAGTTGTTGATTCCGTTGTAGTCGGGGCAGGATCCTGCTTACTAGGAGCGTCATTTGTTCGTTCAACTTTTTCGCCACCAACAATAACTCCTGGAGAAGGAACCACCGGTTGAGGAGTTTGTGTAGTCACAGGCACAGTTGTTTTCGGTGTTGTTATAGGAACCTCAGCATTAGTTGTAGGCGCTGATGGAACAACAACCGATGGAGCACCACTAGTTGGAGTTTTAGGAGTTACTGGTATATCTTCCGATGGAGAATCACTAGTAGTTGGAGTTAAGACATCTTCTGAAGGAACGGGAATATTTTCTCCAACAGTGCCAGGACTTTCCGTGGCCGTTGTATCTACTGTTCCTACACTTTGTTTAAGTACCACATCTGGTTGATTCAGACTAACTGGTATTTCACCTATAGTACTTGCTCCAACAGTGGATCCGATTTCAGAGGCTCCTGGAGTATATAAACCACGCATATCTTTTATCGTTGTAGTCACTGAGGTAGGAGCTGCAACTTTTGAAGCATCTTGATGTGCAAATACTGCAGACGCGCCACCAAAAACCGTTCCTCCAATTATTGTTGCGGCCAATGCTCCATCAATTGCTTTTCTAACAAATGGTATTGTTGCAAATTCCATCGCACGAAGCATTGCGGGAATTTTAAATGTTCTCGCTATTAAATAAATTACCGATGTTGCTAATACCCAATATGCAAGAACTAATGCGAACATTCTTATTGATGCAGTAAGTGCTACTTCTGGCGATGTGATATCTAGCCATCTAGAGAATTGCGAGAAATCAATTTGCATACGATCTAGTGAACCTAAATAATGGAGCCCAACGATGAATCCGATTTCCATAGTAAGTATTAAAAAAAGGCTTCGTAAACCGCTGGCCCTTGATGTTGGCATGGATGCTGTTCTGGTCATTTTTACCTATTCCTCTGGCTACTTATATACATTTTGCTTAAGTAGCACTATTTGTACTGTTATTGTGCCTCGAAATCGTCAAAATTTCAAGGGGAAATCTCATTCAATCACCACATATAATACAATATGACGCATTTTATTGCAATCTCCTGTGAACAAATTACTATTATTAGCAATTGTACTGTTAATTTAGCCTTTTATAAACTAAATTTATTCAGTTCTTTTATCGGCAATTAGTGGAATTATCCCTGCATTTTCTGCAATTTCATCAATTAATACAAGTCCCGCTTTTAGCCTAAATAATATATCGTCGTATGTCGAACGCTTAGTTATAAAATCAGCAATCTCCTCAAAATCATAACTAAAATTAACATAAAGCAAAAAGGCTCTAGCTAAAACTTCGAACTGTCTATCGTTAATACGCCTATGGGCATTAGGACTTACTCTTACTTCACCCTCGAATAACAAATCAGCAACCTCTGCTACCTTAGCTTTGTGAGTGTGGATACCAATCTTTTCTAATCTATTAACTACGTCTCCTGTAGAACCAGAGTAGTTATCTTCCGCCATACTATTTCGACGTGTTGACAACTTACTGGCAATATCACCAAGCTCTTCGGATATTTCATCTGCCATAGTTAATCTCGTACCCTTATTTGTTGCCGTCATTGACATCAATTTACCTTTCCTTCATTATATCTTGAATTTTTAAGTTTTGCTTGATTATTTCCATTTAGGTTTAGCCGGTTCCTCTATTTCTTCTTCTGTTTCATCTGATATTTGTGGTGTTTGTGCCGGCACTAAATTAGGTTTTGGTGATTGACTTAAAGCTGATCCCCATGCTTTTCTTGGCTGCTCTATACGATCAACTGGTTCATCTTTTTTTGTTATATCTACTTTAGGAGTCTCAGGTGTTGATTGAACAACAATTAATTCTTCTACAAATTTTGGTTTTGAGCCTTTTGACCATTTAGAACTAGGGCTCGATGTTGTAGTTGTTGCTATCTTAGAATCATCTAGTAAGCCAGCTGTGCTCTCGCTCTGAGTTTTGTCGGGGATGACAACCGGTTCTTCAGACAAACCGCCACTACTTGGTTTCCATTTTGTGGGAGAAGACTGCGGTGCGGTCTTCTCAACTGGCTCTGGAAAAATGACCCCACCTGTAGTTGAAGCTCCAGCCCCACCTGGAATTTGAATTTCAGTACTGGCAGAACCAATTCCACTAGGTGAAGTTGGTGTCGATGAAGCAGGAACAGTAGTTGTCCCACCAACTTGGTCACGCAATCTTAATTCTGCCAAAGCTTTATCAAAAGCACTTAATTGATCTTCGCTAACAGGTTCACTTAGACGTTGCCCAGAACCCATTCCAGGAATACTAGGAGTGGGTCTGTGCTGAGGCTCATGGCCGCCAGCACCAATTACACCGCCACCACCAGGTTGATCAGCACTACTAATGGGCGTCGTATAAGATTGTGCAGGCCCAGATGCGTCAATAGACCACTTAGCAGGCGATCCAGGCGCTCCTGTACTTGCACCAACTTGATTTTGTGGACCACCAGCTCGTTGTGAATTATCATTCGGTATGGCTTCAACGCCAGGAATAGAACTTTGTGGCTTAGAAATACTTGAACCAGAACCCATAAAATTCGATCCTGATTTTCCACCCATCACACCTGGCAAAGTACCATGTTCAACTTTATGTTTTAATTCTTTATCTTTATACCATGCACGTAAAACTAATTTAGCTGGAGCGAGTTGACCATAAACTACAATACCTTCACCAAATTTCATACGTCGTAAATATGAACCCGATGCTAAAGTTCGTTGTTGTAATGATTCAGTTGTCGAACGTTCACCTTGTGCAGAAAAAGACACAGAGGTTGAATCAATTTCTTCTTCACCTATTAGTTTTGAAACGTATTCCAATGTTCCTGAATCTGAAATACCACTAAGAACAACTTTGGCACGATGGTTATTCACAACTGTGCGTGCGCGCTCTTTATAACGAGCTTCGATCTGTGCCATATCCTGAAAAATAGTTACAAGCTGAATACCAATACCAGCAGCAGTTGAAGCAATAGCATCAAGGTCATCAAGTGGAGCGATATTTGCAGCCTCATCAATAACAATCAAAAGAGGCGGATCAATAATTTTATTTTGTTTACCAGCAAGTTCATATGCAGAAGATTTCATCTGTGTAACAATTGCCGTAAAAATTGTCTGCAAACGGTCTTGCTCATGTGAGGGTGCACAAATATAAAGTGTGTTATTTTTTCCGTTCAATAATTCGCTAGGAAATATTGTTGGGTTAGAAGCAGATTCGCATACTAAAGGATCATTATATGCATTAACAATTGTTTCAGCTGTTGTAAATACAGAAGATTTAGTTCTTTCATCACGTGCCATATTTGCACGAAATGCTGTCATTGCTTCTGGAATACCTGTTGTTTGTAAAATATTGAGAACTTCTCGTTCTTCCATTGTGTCTATCCAACGTAAAACTGTTGCCATGTCTAGCCCAGCATATGAAGCCGCAAATAAATATGGCGCTAAAGCTTTTTCTGCAATTGAAAACCAGAAATCTCCATCAGACATTCCGCCACCAGCAGCTTTATTTGCTTTAGCTAACCAACTGGCTACTTTACGTGCACCACCCCAATCGATAGCTTGACTTAATGGAGACCAACCAGCTCTAACATCTTCATAATCGAAACCAGTTGAACGCGTAGGATCAAATAACCAAACGTCGCCTTGAGTTTTTCTCCATTTAAAAGTATCTTTAACTAAATCGTTTTTAACAGAGGCAGCAATTACTGGGCCTTGCCAATCAAGTATTGCTGGGACAGCAAAACCAGTTGTTTTACCAGTTTGAGTTGGACCCAAAACAATAACTGATTGTCGTGGTTCAGTTGCTATAAGTTTTCCATTTGTGCGACCTAAAATCACTCGACCTTTAATTCCAGGGCCTGGGACTATTAAAGTTTTAATATCTTTACTTTTTGCCCATTGTGCTGCATTGGGATCTTTCTTTTTACCATTTCCAATAAATTCTTTTCCAAATTTAATTAAGAATACTGCACCTACAATTAAAAACAAGAGAGTTAAATAATAGAAAATCGGACCCGGAACTGCTCCTCGTGCTTCTTTAGGCCAACCAGAAGAAGGTTTACCAGGGTTGGACAACACCCCGCCAATGATGCCTGGTATATCACTAGGTTGTGCACCTGGTCGATCAAAACTAAAAAGTATTCCTGAAAGTTCACCAGCGGTAAACATCAAAAAACCAGCTGCGGCAAAAATGCCTAAAAGGTAAGCACCAATCGATTCCATAGAATTTAAACCGAGATTTTTGGTAGTTGGTGCACTGCTATTCATGTGCTTGACCCCATTTACCTTTTGGTTTTTCTTCTTTAGGTTCCACTTCTTGAATCTCTTGAATCTCTTGATTATTAGTACTACCCCAACCATCTTGTGTTGGTTCTTTGCCAGTCATTGCTTCAATATATGCATCTGCACGTTCAGTATCTCCAGCAAATAAATCATTTATTTCTGCTGAAAAACTTCCAAATGATGCTTTTTCTTTATAATCTTGATCGACTTCAAGTGGATCTGGTCCTGGATCATTACTATATTCTGGAGCTACTTCATTCTCGCGACCAGTACTAATCATACCTGCATCAGTATCGACTATAGAGTTTTCCATGTCCCCAAGTATATGCTGAACTAAGTGAGAACTTTGACCAACTTTCCAAAGTGCTTGACCACGACGCAGTAAAGGCATTAACTCTGCTTCAGCGGAAGTGAGTCCGACCATTTCTGTTGCGAGTTTAACTTCGGATACAGGTTGTCCATAAATAATTCTAGTTTCAGTATCTGAGAGTAAACCTTTTGCTAAGTTGTATGCTTCTGATCCTGCTGAACCCGATGCTTGGAGGTCAGATACACGGTGCATAATGGCAACGTTGGCTGTACCATAAGTACGAGATAATTTATAGCTTTGTTGTAGCCATCGTGCAACACCAACATTGGCTAAAACAGCCCATGCCTCATCAACTACAATGAATCTTTTTCCTGCATTAGGTCGAGAAATAGCAGCTTGAAGCCAAGCTGTTGCACATGTCATCAACAGACCTAAAGCTGACGAAGAAAATACAGCACTTAAGTCAAAGACAACAGTTGGCCCATCCCAATCAACTTCTATATTGGTCTCGCCATCGAACATACCTCGTAAATCACCTTCGCACATACGTCGAAGTTCTAAAGCTAAATCTCGTGAAGCTTTGGCTAACTGATCAGTTGTAGTATTTACCTTTGCAGCCATGTCTGGTGTTGGAGATAAAAGTTTACCTACAACTTTTGGAAGTGTCATTCCTATTCCGTTTGTATCATCACGAAGAGATTCAAGTGCTAAGTCACACGCTGTTCTTTCTTCTGGCGAAAGATCTCTGTTTAATGATGCAACAAGAAGTGATTGTAGAAGTGTTGTTTGACGACGGATAATCTCATCAGGTGTCATAAATTTTGCACCAGGACCAGGGTCCAAAGGATTGACAATTATTGATCCACCAGGCTGTACTTTTATATGAGGAGAATTCAATACTTGTGCAAGAGATCCGTACTCACCTTTTGGATCAAGAATCGCTGAACGTCTACCAAAAACTAATGAGCGTACTAATAAAGATTTAACCAAAGAAGATTTACCACGACCAACTTGACCAAGAACCAACATGTTTGGGTTTGTTAATTTTCCTTGGGCATATAATTCCCAGGGGTCAAAACAAAATGAACCACCCATAATCTCGTGACCAATATATGTACCTCTACCGCCCAAACCTGGGGCAGACATGAAAGGATATATCGCTTGCAAGTTTGCTGTTGTAGTTCGGTGCGAAGGTACAAATATCTTTGTTATGTCTCCGAACGCTGTTGTTTTTCCCATAATTACTTATACTTTTATGTACACTTTCCACTAGTTAAGTCGGAGTCTTCATTATAAAGACTAGACATTGCCAGTTTTTCAATTCTTTACCTTAATCCTCGTCCTAAAGGAAAACTGGTAGCAAATGTTGAGGCTTGCTCTCCGTATAATCTTCTTAATAATATCCTAGATTGGTGTCCCGCTTGTTCAACTTCACTCAAAGTATGTTCTAGTTGTTCTAAGGATTCACCAGAACAAACTACATAAGCACTAAAACGATATGGACCATGACCTTGAGTTAGTTCTAATTCACGTCTTTCTAATTCTTCATAGTCACGTTGTGAACGTTGATGCAAAACAAAACCTGCACGCTGTTTCAAATCCTTATCTGCCATCATTGTAGTTTTTGCGGTTTCAACTTCATGGAAAATTTTACTTGGAGCAAGAGGTTCCATAATCATACATATTGAACGTGTTGCATGGGTATATAAAAGTAGAGGTGCAAAAAAGTCTGCCCCAACTTCTGTTCGTGGCCATTCACTAATCCACAAAGATGCGTGATAGCAAGAATCGGTCCTAATATAACTCCATTGTTCATCTACTGCACTTGGCCAAATATCTGTTGTGACACCGTGGCCACTTTTCGCCGCCTTAGTAAGTTCTTGAATTTTGTTTGGCTCAAAACCAACTCGAAACATTAACGCAATTTCTTCAGGCGACAAAGTACCAATTAGTTGAACAGCTGCACCTGTTAAATGTGCATACATATTATTAAGCTCTGACAATAACACTTCACATGCACCATTATCTCCACCACCGGCAGCTTTAATAGCCTTTGCAGATTTTCCTTGAGAGATCGACATAACAATATAGATTTCATGATTTGTTGTTACGGGTCCTGCATCTGCGATTAATTCTTGATATGCCACAGCAATTGGATTCAAAGGATCCATATCTTGTTCTTGTTGATAATATTTTGCAATTTGGTCACCGTCTTCAGGTATGGCTCGCTCAATCCATTGAATTCTATGAACCGGGGTTCCATCTCTCGCAAAACTCGCGAGGATCTGTGACCATTGACCTAACCTTTGTTCTTGTTCATCAGCATCAAGAAGTGCAAATGCATCTCCTTTTAAAGATATGACAGCAGAGTAAGACCCTTCCGTACTATCTTTAATTACACCGATTGTTCGTCCATCACCAATACCAACTTTTAGAAGCTTTACACCCTTAAATACAGGTGGTGGCAATGCTTTACGAGATGCAGCTTCACTACCCACAAAGGCAGATGCCGTTTGTGTTGTTCGTTGCTTCTTTGTACCTTTACTAATCCAGTTATACATCACTAATACCCATTCATCTATAACACGTCCACCAATAGGCATGAACGCGGCGCCAATAAATACGGATCCAAGAATTGCTCCAATGACTAAAGAGCCACTCATGAATCCAATTAAAACACAAATACCAGAAAAGAATAGTAAAGCAATTTGTATAGTACGAAGACCCATAAGCAACTTTTTACGGTATGCTGGCCCAATCATATAACCTCGTGGCATATTCCCTTACTTTCGTACTTATACTTTTTGTCTTCTTATCTGTTACCTGCTTCCTTGCAGTCTCATATTTTATGACATAATCCTATTTATAGTCGTCGCTTTAGGCCATTAACTTAATGACCTAAAAACTGTTATTTACTAGTTATATTCATTTTTTACATCTCTAACACCTTTTGCGCCTCTGTGGATATTCATGGCAAGTGAAACGGGATTACCAACAGCTAGCTTTCGTCTCATACCGGCTGCATTTAGCTTTCCTTGGCCGTGAATATGACCCCCAAGACCACCCAAAGCTGAGTTTTTCAAGGTTCTTAATGATCTACCTATACTCGCATTAGGACGAGCTTCCTGGTTCTTTCGCTCGTTTCTTAAAGCTCTGTTATTGATACCGTTACCAACGTGTTGACCTAAACCACCATTTCTAAATTTCTTAGCTGGGAAGCCTCTACCATCACGACTCGCTGGGTTATGAGGATCATCAAATTGACTACTTGTATCCCTAACACCTTCCCAGAATCCGCCTGGACCATCATCAGCTGGAGTACCAGCACCTGCTGGAGCCGTACCTGGTGCAGCTGTTGAAGTTGAAGCCGCCGGAGAACCTGGTGTGGCTGTTGGAGCTCCCGGTGCTGGAGTACCTGGTCCAGGTGCTGGGGCTGCCGGTGCACCTGGTGGCGATGACGCAGGTGGACCACCACGGCTAAGAGCTGTTCCAGCGCCTCCGCCACCTATTCCTAGAGTTGCTCCATTCTTTGCAGCACCGAATTGTTGACCCATGTTGGCTTTCAAAGTGGTTGCACTAATGGCACCTCTAACAGCACCTGTATGTAATTTTGAACCCATTGTTTGAGCCATATCGCCAACCGCATCGAATAGTGTAATGACAAAGGTTGGTGCTGCTAATGCAATACCGAAAATTGCTGTAGCGAGAACGAAAGCTCGCATTCCACCAGCATCAGTTCCAGGTGCCCCAGACCCAACTCCACCTGCAGGAGCTGGATGGTCTATTACCCATTGACTAAGCATATTTATACCCATAGATAGAGCCATAACAATCGGCACTTTCGAAACAATTAGCGACATTAATAGTTTGATGAATTTTTGTGCAATTTTTGCTAATGCTGGCCATATAGCCATAGAGAGAGCAATCGGTAAGAGGGCCAAAACCATCAAAATACTAGCTTCACGAAACATCATCAGAGCCCAAAGTGCTAAAGAAACAAATATGAAAGCTCCCACTATAATCACTAAGGCCATAAAGGCTTTACCCATTAAATCTGCCATTAATCCACCCATGGCTAGAGCACCTGCTGTACCTAGTGCTCCAGCAGCACCTGGCGCGCCCATAATTCCACCAGCTGCTGTTGTTCCAAACGCACCAGCAATATTATTTATATCAGCTGCAGAATTATCCGCCATATAATATGAGATTCCATCTATAAATTCGAGCATATATTTGGTTAATGTCGGAGCCAAAAATATACCAAAACCAAAAATTGGAACATAAATAAGTACAACCTTAGCGATAACCACAGGCTTTCCTTGGACCATTCCTTGAATTACAGCACCGATTATCATAGCCATAGCAAGGAAAAATGCAATCGATGAAGACTTTCCATAAAATAATTTCGTACTCTTGTAATTTACTGAAGTTGCGCCTTTTTCACTACGAGCAGCAGCAGCAGCATCAGAGGCACTAGTACTTGCGGGACTCATATGGCCCCCTGAGGTCCTACCACCGTTAGGATTACTAGTACTTGCAGGGCTCATAGGATTGCCAGCCACTTTGATACTTGTTCCAGCAGCTAGTTCTTGGGTACCCTCATCATGATTCACAATAGTTCCCTGAGCATAATATTTTTTTAGAAAGGAATCACATTTCCCTGCGCTAGCTGCATCAAAACCTTTGACTAGATCATTTGAATCGATTACATCCGCTCCACTTCCAGTACTTCTATTTGGCCTACATGCATCAGCGGCCTCACCGGAGCCAGAACCAGTTGCGATATCTAAAATCCAAGTCATTCCCATGACTATTCCTCTTCGAAGCCATTGTTTAATCATTTTTTCGACTTTACAGTCCATCTCAAAAGTACCACAGCTTCTTTTACCTAATGCTTCTTGGTGTGCTTGCCAAACATCCTTTGTTGGATATGCTTCTTTCCATTCTTTTGGAAAACATTTGTAATTAGTTGATGGGACCATGTCTGGTTTTAAATTAAACTCAGCGAGAGATTTTTTCGTAACTTTATCGAATTTAGCTCCTGAAGCGTCACCAACAAGAAATAGTAACATTTCTAAATATGTTGAATCGCCCAATGACCCTAGTCCTATCCAACCGCCATCATGACGCCCACACATATCAGTATTTTCTAAATCTTCTAGTGCTGCTCTCTCGTCTTTTCCGATCATGTCGAATTTTTTTCCATCTTTTTCAGCATCGTCAAGTAATGTGATTACAGATGCTTGAGTAACAGGTGTCGATCCTGCAGATTTTACTGCAGTTGATCCAGTTGTAACTTTATATATATCGTTTAAAGTTTGCGTTTTCTTATCCGCTACAACAGTTTTTACTTTATTAGTATTTGCAAACGCACCTATTGCTGGCAAAATTGACGAAACAGTAGAAAATACCATTATAAAAAGTAAAAATTTTGCAGCAAATTTATTTTTTATCATCGCTTATACTCCTTGAATTGAGAAATTGCTCCAATAAAATTTATTGAATCTAATGGTTGGTCTCTATATTTCCATTCTGGAGTTGGTCCCGGAGATGTTATCCAAGAACTTATCTTCCAATCATTATCTACATAAACTAATTTCATATCCTGGAAATCAAATGTTGATTGAGGTTCTAATTCACCCGCTGATGCCCATAATTCTAGAGACCAAATCGTTAGAGAAACATTTGTACTGTCTGCGGAGTTAACTTTAATTTTTAAAGGAACACTTTGATGAAATGCTTGATTTGCAATTGCACCAGACAACGATTCACGTGCACTAGTTATAGTTGCCGCTAAAGATTTTCTTAATTCTGTTGATTCTGATGTAGTCACAAAATTAATTGCAGCAGCTGTATCAAAGTCTGTTGAGAATAAAAGTTGTGGCCAACTTTCTACATAAGTTGCACCAGCTTTAATTGCACCATCTTCTGATTTTGAAAAACCTGTTGGAACCACTAGCGAGAAATTTTTTGGTCCCGTATTTGTGATTTGTGATTTATCTATTTTGCCACCAAATTCAACTGATTTACTTGATTTATCTTGCTTAGCTAATGTAGTATTTTCATTAGTATTGTTTTTTCCGATTTGGAAACCTATGAAAAACAAAGCGACAGAAAGAAAAATAGCAATTATCGCTATCTGTCTCTGTCGCTTTTGATTTTCATCCAAAGGAGTCACACGACGTTTAATTTTAAATGCCATCTAAACTCCTTTCCACGGAATTTATTGTTTATATTCTTTTATTATCTGATCTAATTAAAATATCGGAAACAGATTTAACCTTTAAATTCTTTACCGAAAGAAGCACCCCATTTAATTAGTTGTGGAGCAGCGATAATTATTGCTGCACAAAGAATTGCGACAAGAACGCCTTTTTTACCTTGAGTAGCTTGCGCTTGGTTTTGGCTCTGTGCTCCGAATGCCCATATGATGGCAGCTATAACAATTGCTGCTACACAAAGTATGAGTCCCCATCCACCAATTCCATTTACGATTGTTAGTAATCGTTCTGCACCTGGAATTTTGGTAGCATCGGGCGCTATAGTAGCGTATTCGTCTTTCATTAGTATTGACATGTCCATTTTTTTACCTCCGTGGTAGATTGAATATTTTTATTATAAATCAATTTCGTCATATTCGCAATATGTATTTACAAATTTTAATTCGTAATCTATAATTGCGATATGAATCCGAAAATAGCGGCTTCCCTATGGAAGAGTAAAAAAGTGCGTGCCGCTGTCGGTATACCAATTTTTAGCATAATAGTGCTTTTTGCAATAATTATTATTGCTGTAGTGGCCATATTGAGTTCTGGTAAAGAAGCACAGGAACAAGCCAATAATGCATACGATAAAATGTGCAATGAAACAGGTATAAGCCCTGGTATAACCTTTGGTGGGCAGATGGACGTGATCCTCCAAACAATCAGGGCTAATGAGCATAGCGGTAATACTGCTCCTGAAATATATCTTGATCCCCCTGGTGGAGCAGGCTCTACAGCAAGTGGGGGTTATCAATTTTTAAGAGGCACATGGAATGGGCATAAATCGATATGGCAAAAATACGGAGATTTCTCTGATGCATATTTAGCACCCCCAAATGTACAAGATGAAGTAGCAAAAGCTGCCGTCGAAAAAATACTATTAGATAATAGCGTCGATCTCGTAGGTCCAATTTGGCTACTAGGTCACAAACCAACTGGTGCAGAATGGGATAAAAAAATTGGTTTAAACCCTACCCCTAGAGAGTATCAAGCTAAATGGATGGGATTTTACAATAAATTTATAGCAGCAACAGGAGCAGGAACGCCAGGAACTTCCGACACTAGTGTAGGCTCTAATGCCCCTCCTCCAATGCTGAGCACGGGCAGATCTAAAGCAAGACCAGATGATAATGTTGCTATAGGACAAGCATATGCTGGGTTTGCATCCGTTTATGCAAACGACCCAGTTACAAACTTTGTTGACCATGGTGACAATAATATTCCAGCTCTCTCAGGCGCAAGCAACAATAACCCCGGAATTGCTATATATAACCATGGAACACTGGGAGGATGGTGGTACGTAGTTGCACCAAATGGAAAAGCTGCAAATGTACAACAGACTGATTACGGTCCCTCAACATCTCGTATGCTTGACATAAATGCAGTAGCTGCACGTTCAGTATTTGGTTATAAAGCTGCATCATTTCCCACAGATCAAGGCAACTGGACAGCTAAATATTTAGGAAGGATAAAACCAGCCCAAGCAGCAACAACTGATGCTGGAGGTGTAGGTGAGTATGCAGAACCAGCCGTAGATACAGCAAAATTAGAGTGCAATTCAGGAGGTGCTGGCGCAACCCCTGGTTTACCTGATGCTTCAGGCTTGCCTACAGGACCAGTTGGTATTACTCAAATCACTAACGTTCAGGGCATACAGGTCAATAATGCTGTGGCTAAAAATGTTGACGCAATGCTTACAGCTATGAAAGCCGCTGGGTTATCTCCTGGCGGGGGTGGCTATAGAGACCCCGCAGGACAGCTATCTGTAAGAAGATCGAATTGCGGTAGCTCGCATTATGCAATTTATGAGATGCCTGCAAGCTCTTGTAGCCCACCAACAGCTCGTCCTGGTACTTCAATGCACCAGCGTGGTTTAGCTATTGACTTTACTTGCAATGGGGGAGGAACTATAGGTTCAGGTAGCGCATGTTTTAATTGGCTTAGAATCCATGCTGCTGAATATGGTTACAAGAATTTACCATCCGAACCATGGCATTGGTCTACAAACGGCAATTAAGATGCATATGGTCATATATTGCTTTAAAGTGGACATAGTGCTAAAGTGTTAGACAGTGAATAAATTTATACATTACAAAAACAAAAATAAGGAGAGACATGGTAAGTGTTAGAGGTCTAGTAGCTGTAATTGGCATAGCAGGAGCATGTGGCGTGGTGGCGACACATTGTGGTGGAGAAGAAGAGGCACCAACACCTGTTGTACAGACTGTTCTTATTAACCCAGAGACAGGTCAAGTGGTACAACCACAAGATGTAAACGGAGGAGTTGAGGGAACTGGACCAGCTGGTGTTGAGATACCAACCGCAACTACAGAACCACCACTTAATACAGTGCAACTAGGCGCGAATGGTGCATGTACATTAACAATACGAGACCCAGCATCTGGAGAAGCCACAGTTATTGGACCCGATGTAGCAGTTGCATTTTCCGGAGTGACAGATCCAGACGAAGCCGAAGTACTTGGCAACGGAGATGTTACTGACTCTTTGAGTGGCGCAGATGGGATACCTAAAGTATGTGGGGATGGGGAAACTGTGGCATTAGGCCAAAGCGATGTAGCGAGCGACGAAGAGCTATTTGCTGCAGCAGCAGCTCTTCAGGAACCACTAGTAATAGAAATCGGATATTAGCTTTATTAATTAATCATAAAAATGGAGGTCTATTTTAGACCTCCATTTTTTATGCCGATTTTCCTAGCTAGAATTACAATTCTGTAAAAATTAAACGCAAACTAATTGTGTCCTCAATTAAAAGTTTGTCACGGAAAAGGGAACGGTGGTGGACCAGGTGGTGGACCCGGTAGTGGACCAGGAGGTGTAAGTGGTGTCGGACCCGGTGGTGGACCCGGTAGTGGACCAGGAGGTGTAAGTGGTGTCGGACCCGGAGGCGTAATCGTAAGAGTCGGTACCCATGGCGGTGGATTCACACCGACTGGTACTGTAATTTCAGGAACAATTAAAGACTTGTAACTATTACCAAGATCTAACCTTAAAGCTTGACGAGCTAGTTTTACTACTTGTGTACCTGGCCGTCGATCTGCACTTGTTTCAGCTGCTTGATGTTCAGCAACTAATAGTTCTGTCTGCCCAAAGTTTGTTTGAGGCATTGTAAGCTGGCTTCTATCAACAGTGTTGTTATAAATCTCTTTATTAACTAGAAGTTTAATCCGAACATCGTTAGTACCCAATGCTGGAGCCCTTGTGCCCACAGCGGAATGTTCTCTGTCAACAAAACGTGCAAGAAGCAGCGATACTTTAGGATGTATGCTTGGATCTTTAACAAAGCCATCGTAGTTTTGTTCTGCGCGTGCCAAAGATTCCACTCCGTAATTCATAACATCTTCGTATTGCCTAGAACATAAATCTTTTTGAGCTTGTGAGACTCCTTCGACATGAGGCAATATGCTTTGTTCCGCCATTTGCAAAACATCAGATAGTGTCTTTCTGCTTGTATCGGCTAATGATACCGCGATATCAACTAGTCCATATAATGTGGCATGGCTCGTCATCGGACAACATGGATTAATTTGTTGACCATTAGCTTGCGCATCAATTTCCGCTTTTTGATGTTCAGTGTTCTCATAATCTACAATCTCTTGAATTTGAGAACATATTAAAACTAATCTTTCCATGTTTATTAAGAATTCTGTTAGTGCAGGAGGTGTAGATTTCCCAGAATTACGTATATCCGCAGTAGTACCATTTTGAAGGTACACTAGGTTTTGTCTAGCATTATTTAATTCATCGGTCTTTATCCCTTTAATCCCACGCTTAAGTGGATCCGTATCAGGCAAAGTCGGATCACCATTAATCAATTTACTTATTCTCTCTTGTTCTACTAGATTGCCACCAGCAGTCTTTAAGTCCAAATCGCATTGTAAAAGCATTCTATTTAGAGGCACTTGTCTAGTTATATCGCCCATATTTACCACATGGTGATAAAGAATAGCTAGAAGTGGATCTTCTTCAAACGGAATATCACTAGAATTACCGTTCGCTCCTGCTGGAATTACCAAGCCACGTAAATAATTGTTTTGCTCTTTATTATCTATTTGCAAAGCTCTCGTTAAACGATTACTTTTTGTATTATCTGGTAATGCTAACTTTCTTATAATACCCATATTCTAATTCCGTTATTCTCCAGCAAATGCTGGTTGTGTTAATTGTGTACCATTTTTAACTTTTGAAGTTTCTACAACTTTTTTCTCTTCACTATTTATTTCGTCACCTGGCGTGAAAAAGCTATCAATATATACAAGAAAACTAGTGTCTAAAATATCATCATTGCCCGCAAGGCCATCAACTTTTGAAATTAAATAGTTTTTGACTTTCCATGTCGAGTTAAAATCAAAAGTAAATAATATTTCTTTATATCTAGAAGTAATACCTCCGCTACCAGATGTATAGCTGAGCCCTAAAACTGCTACTTCAGCTTCTCCTGGCCTAAATGTAGTTGCAGTGACCCCAATGGGCGAGAAAGATATCGACGGCAATACATCAGAGTTATTTCGTTGAATTAAATTACTTAAAATATTATCAACAGCATTACTTGATATATATTTTTCTAGAAGCTTGCCGTCTTTGATGTCCGTAGAAACAAATGCGCTTGATATTTTATAAGCAAATGATTTAGCACCAATTTCAGAGTTTATTTTTGAAACACTAATAAAAGTATTATTTTCGGGTTTGGAAGCATCAGATTTATCGCCGTTTGATGTAAAACTGATTTTACTCGTTTTAGGAGAACTTTCTTTTTCTGAACTATTTGAACAACCCGAAAACAAAACAGTAACAGTAGCCATAATAACTAGTATCGCTAAACGAAAACCAATATATTTGTATTTACCCACTTTTACCCCACTAGCGCTCACTAATATCAGCAGTACAATCATCGCTTTGTGCTGCAGAAACTACTTCCGCATGCGCACTAGTAGTTGCATCATCTTCATTTAGTTTCACAAAGTTTTCATAGAAGGCTTCTAAAGATTCAGATTCTTCAAGCAACTTTTTCGCTTGCTTGTATTGTGAAACAATTACACCAACAGAGTCTGTTGCCGAAGATTGCAAGAAGGCTGGTTGTGCTGTTTGCCATACTTTTATTCTTATATCAAATAGCTTATCTAGTGAATTCTTTTGTTCAGCACCAGTTAGCCCATTTAATTTTTCGGTTACTTTAGAATCTTTGTCTAATTTTGAAATCAAAGTAACAGCATCACAGAAATCGAGGGCTCCTACAGCTGCGGGATCGGTAGTCTTAATTGAATTAAGTAAATATGTGCTTGAATCCAAATCTTTTTTCATTGAGACATCCCATTTATAGGTACTAGATTCTTTACCTGGTTCTGTCCAGGTAAGAACTGCTCGCACAGTAAAAAGATTGCTTTTTTTCACGACTTTTGCAACAGATATGATTTCAACTTTTGCAACTTCTGGTTCTACAGGCAATGCTTCTATATCTGCTTTAACTTCGGCTGCACTCTTAACTGCTGGAGTAGTTTCTGTAGCCGCAGCACCATTTAACAATAGCGCATACTGGCTGCCCGCTATATCAAAGGTACCTTCTAAATCAGTTATGTCACCGGTTGTATAAAATTTAGCCCACTCATCTAACGACGATTGAAGATCTTGCGCAATAGAATCTTCAAGAGAATATAATTGAACAATTTGTATATCTGATAAGGGGTTTTTTGGAGACCATGTTTCAACTTTTACAGCAGGCGGATCAGAACCAAAAGGGTTTGCCACAACTAAAATTAATGCAATAACTAGAACTACTGCTACTGCAATACCTGCTATTAGACCTATGTTTAAATCACCATCAGGTCCACGAAACCCGAATGGTTGTGAAGGTGGACGAGTATCGAATTCTTCGTCTACTTCAATGCTCATTACTTCTGGCATTATTTCTCCTGCTCAATGATTATCTACGTGTTCTATCGGACCCTTTTCGGGACAAATGAAATATTTGTTTTGCTATCTACAATTCTTAAACAGAAATGATGATTTTACAAGACATTTTTATACTTTTTGTAATGCTTTTACATGTAAAAATCGTATTATTGCGTATAAATAGGCTTCTGGATAGGTAATCCGCTTAATCGCAGGCTGAGCTACTAGAACAACTTGTTCTAGCTCGTGAAGAAACAGTTAATTCTTTTGATGAAACTCCAAATAAGCCAAATAACGTGAAATTTACCTTACCGCTTGCACTAGCAATAAGATACTTGTCTTGATCAACACCAACATTGGATTCAATTTCACATTTTGATTTTGTTGGAGCTGTTACATCTAAAACCGTAGACGCCCCTCCTCCAGGTTCTGCCCATTTTAATAACATTTGCTCGCATCTAGGAACAGCTCCTTTATTGACATCACCACTTGTATCTAAACGAACTTTTCCATCACCCGTCAAAATTCGCTCTTCGTCAATTGCAGTCGCTCCAGCATTAGCCGCAGCATCAGCCGCGCTGGAAAGTTTTTCTCTTTCGATATATACACGAGTTAGATCAAAAATTGCTAAACCTGAAATTAATATTATGGCAGCAAAACCAAGTAGCCAAATAGTTGAAAAACCTGATTGTCTTTTTTCTTCATTTAACATGATTCATCACTTACTATTTCGCGGTAATCATCAATACGTTCAGTCGCACTCGATTTTACTTCAGTGATTTTAGTTATTCTTCTATCTGAATCAGATTTATTTTTATCTACGAAAGGATTTATTAATAAAGGGACAGGTATTTTTACTATTACTTTAACTTCACCACCTGGACAAAAGCTATGCTTATCAACTTCCACAACATTTGTCATACCGCTATATGAGCCAGCACCTAGTTCACTATCAATTACACTTTTAGCAGCATCTTGCGCCGCTATAACACCGTCAATATCATTATTCGCTTGAACATAAGCTGTAGCTGCCTCACTAGCAGCAACTTGGCTCAATGCTTTACGAGGAGGATATTGCATCATGCTAATTACTAAAATAAATGCTGGCACAACTAATAAAGCCATGCCTACTACCCATTCAATAGCCATGAAACCGTTTTGTTTTTTTTCTTTTCTATTCATTTGCTGACCCACGTTGTACAAAACTTTTAGACAATCCTTGCAATCTTATGTTGCTATAAGGTGCAGCCCATGGCACTATTACTGCTTTTGGCGTTCCCTTTAGTGTTGCTAACATTTGGGCAGGTTTGTTAGGCATAATCGCTACATCACATACTACAGATAAATTTTTATCATTAGATAAATCTTTTAATGATGCATTTCCTATTGACGCACAGTATTGTTTTGCCTTTTCTATTTCGATAGGATCACCAGTTCTTAAATCAACAATACGAGTACCTGCACGTGCAGCATCTCGAAGTGAAGTAATAGCAGAATTTCTTTGATATTCAATAAATAAAATATTTAAAAAACCAGTTAAAAACAAAATAGTAAAACCCATTAAAACTACAAACTGTATTGAGGCAAAACCTTTTTGGTCTTTTGTTTTGTTTTTTTTAACTATTTCATATTTTGGCATTTTGCCACCCTGATATTTGATATCTAATAATTTAGATCATTAAGGGCCAGCAGGAGCTGTTGGTGCAGGCGTATCATTAGAGCCATCGAATATAGTTTTAAACCAATTCGTTATATTGTCTCCAATGGCTGTTTTGAAAGCAGCATATACAGCAAATGCAATCAACACACCGACTACGGCTAAAGCAATCATCTCCGCACTGGCAAAGCCTTTTTCGTTCATATTTTCAGAAAAGCGTTCATGAATATTATCTTTGAACCTATTAGCTGATTGTCGGAATCCAATTTTAACTCCAACGTATACTTTCAACATTTCTGCTCTCCTTTTTTATACTTTATCTTTGTAAAGTGTAATTGTTTTCTATTATGCATCGGGGTTAATCAATACACAAGTTGTCTTTTATCTCCATTTCGCTTTATTCGCATTGCGACACTTTATTCATCTTATAGCGCATAAAATTATTCCCTCCGATACTTTCTGTAACATCTATAGTTGATAAATCTTTCATTATTTAACTCCCAAATAAAATCGAAGGAATAGGTGCAACCATAAAAATTAATACAACTGGAGCCATAAAGACAATAGTAGGAATTAACATTGCACCACGACGCTTTGTTGCCGAACGCTCCATGTCCTCTCTTCGTTCCGAACGCAAATCATCAGAAATAGTTAATAACGTTGCTGCCAAATCTCCGCCACTTCTTGCACCATCAGCAAGAGCTCGATACAAACGTCCTGCTGCTGGTTCAGGCGTTTCTAAAGAAAGCTTCTCGTACGCATCGGGTTGAGCCATACCGGTGGACATCCAATTTAATGCATCTGATAATTCTCTTACAACAGGACCACGACCACGTTCACATACAACTTGAACAGCTGCAACAGAACCATGACCTGTTCTCATTTGCATAGCAATTAATTGTGCCACTGTGTAAAGTTCGATACGCATTCTTTCTGTTCTATTTTTTATAGCCCTATTTATACGACCACGCCAAATAGTTGCTCCCCAAAACCCTCCACCAAAAAAACCCAGAAGGGCAAATGTTGTTGAGTTAAAAACAATTCCAAAAGCCGCGAACAGTAATGCTCCACAAACGGTATATGTGAGTTGTCTAATTCGAAATTGAGAAGGAGAAGTATCTAAAAAGCCTGCTTGACGCAACCTCAATGCTAGATAGTCATCATCACCAGCATCGACTATTTGACCCAATGCATCAGCCAATGATTGGCCAATAGGTTTGAGAATTCTACCCAATACGCTTTGTGGTGCATCAATATCGAGCATTGTTATCGAATTGACTTGTGCTCCTCGACCAAGGCGCGATCTATTTAGTTGAGTATAACTTCCAACACGATTAGAAAATCGACGTGGAGGTTTTATAATAAGTCTAGATAAAGACGCTGTGAATACCGAAGCAATTATTGCTGCTATAAAAATAGTACCTGACATTAGTAAGCTCCAAACGGTGATGCTTTTTCATTTTTTGAGGCTCCACTTTTCATTGAAAAACTTTTAGTTTTGAGATCTTCTTTAGCGTCACCATAAGATGCACCAAATACTCTTGTCTCGATAGGAATTTTTCCTAAACGATTTACGATAAACATGCCCAAAGACAAAATAGCTGACCCAACAATTATTACAACAACACCAATCGATGTACTATAGAATTTTCCTACATCAGAAGAAGCAATAACCATTAGCACTAAAAGTAAAAACGGCATAACAAAAACAGCTTTTGCGTTTATTTTTTGCTCAGTCTGCATAGTTTCTATATGTTCAGCAAGCTGTAGATCATGTGTACAAGATTTAGCTAGATCTCGTAGGATATCTAAAATAACAGCAGGACCAGCTTCAGAGGCAGAAATTAAGACCTCAATAATTCGGTCACTCATTGGGTCAGCTAGATCTTCTTTAACGACTTCTAAAGCACTCTTTTGATCTAATGCTTGACTTAGCTGTGAGTATTTTTTAAATACAGATCGCAGTGGTACTGGTCCAGAAAAACTTAAACCTTTTAAAGCTTGGTGCAATGATTGTGAAGACGCAATAGAAGCTATCAGCGTTCTCAACGCATCTGGCCATGCTTGGATTCTCTCTTCGTTTATTTTTAATCTCTTTTTAGCAAAAAAAGTTCGCGGCAATAAGCCAACCATAATTGATGGAATCATGGCAACAATAAAAACACTAGTTACAACATAAACTAAAACAAATACGCTTAGAAAAATACCTAATGAAATTCCCCAGAATTGAATTGGTGTAACACCTACACCACTTTGGTTCAACCATGATTGCATTTTTTCAATACGAGATTGCCTTTTCTTTTTTTCCCTTATTCCAGAAAGTCGCTTAGGCATATTGCCTGTGAACAAAGCAATGAGTAAATATACAAAAATTGAGGCTGTGAATGCAGTTAAAAGTCTTAGTTCAATCATGTGTTTGCACCTCTTTGATTCGAACCATCAAATATTCTCTGAACTGAAGTTCCATGTCTAGTCAAAACATTGTCTAATCGTTTACGCAAATTTTCTGGTAACGGAGCGCCGGTCCAGCGAAGAGGAGCACCAAATGATTCTCTTGTAAATATTGGTTCAACAGTATATTCATTTTCTCCACTTTGAAGTGACGGCACTGCAGATATTTCCATTACTTGACGTCGAATACGACCAGAATCTTCGGTTTTAAATTGTACATCTTCACGATCACAATGGATGACTAAATCAAACACATTAGAAAAAATAGAACGAACTTGTTTTTCGGGAACATTTTGTCCTGCCATGATTGCAGTTGCTGTTAAAGCCTGCAAAGCTTCTGCTGCATTATTAGAGTGAACAGTACATAAAACACCACAACCAGCATTACCTGCACGTGTTAATTCAAAGGCCTCTTCACCTCTAACTTCACCGACTACCAAAAGGTCAGGTCGCATACCTAAACATATACGGACCAAATCACGAAGTGTAACTTCACTATCACCGCTTGACTCATTACCGTTAGATCTAGTTTGATAATAAGCTCCATGCATAACAGGTGCGCTAAGTTCTCTGGTTTCTTCACAACCTAAAACGCGATGAGAAGGTGGGACTGCACGTATTAAGGCATTTACCATTGTTGTTTTACCAGCTGCTGGAATTCCACTAACAACAATTCCTGTACGTGTCAACATTGCTGCATGTAAAAGTGCAGCTGCTGCAGGTGTTATTGAATCAAAACGCACAAGGTCATTTAAATCTTCATGACGCATAGTGTATTTTCTTAATGTCACGCTAAGTTCATCGGCAATAGGGGGCACCACAACACCTATACGTGCAGCACCATCTAAAACTCTCGCTTGAACTATAGGATTGCGCTGTGAGACTTCGCGTCCGCTTGTTTGTAAAAGTCTATTCACTAAATGAAATACTTCTTCTTCGGTTGCAACATCTTCTACAGAGGCAAGCCGTCCATTGGCATCTAGATATGAAACATCACCACCTGAAATAAAAATTTCTTCTACATTGTCATCTGCCAATAGTGGTTCAAGAATACCGTAGCCTAAAATTGCACGACCTAATCTTGCTTCCATCTCATCTGGGTTAGCAAGAGCTCTACCACCTGTACCTGACTGGCTGTGACGTTGGTAATCCGCAACTTCTCTTTTAATATATGATCTAACACCATCAGAGTCATTTTCAGGATCGACTTTTCCTTCTTTAATACGATCCAGGAGTCGAAGTCGTAAAATTTCGTATGCAGTTACTGCTCTTTCATTGCGCATTACTGACTCCAAAAATTATTTGATCCATCATCCGTGTTGTTTTTGTCTTCTTTATTTTCCTCTAAGAATGGATTTGTTTGTGTTAGTGCCTCTTCAATTTTGTCTGCAGGTGAAATAGGTTTTGTATTTTTTGCAAATGAAGGTACATACGTAGGAGACGTAGTGTTATGTTGAATTTCTGGGTTTGTGGGTTGTTGCCCAACTGGTGGAACAGGTGTTGGTTCTTCCCAGATACCATTACTAGCTGTTTCAACATTTGAATTCGAAAATGTTGTGATGGGTTGATCTGGTTGCTTCTGAGGAACCTGAGGAACTTGAGGTACTTGAGGAACCTGAGGTGCTTGAGAAATGAAAGGCGAATGGGTTTGTTGTTTTATAGTTGGAAGTGGTGGCTCATTATAATCTTGACTCAAAGTTTGAGTATTTAAGCCATTATTAATTGCAGGATTAGCAATATCATCATCATCCCATGAAACGCCACCTGGTGCAGTTGTGCTTGGGCCTTGAACATAGTTCGCTTTATCACTTGTTATCCCAGATTGTGATGTGGCTTTTTGTGTTTGAACATATTGTGGAATAATGTTTTGTACCAATTGTGAGACCGTTGAAACAAAAGACCCTTTTACAACTCGTTGACCTTCCCAGTTAGCCTTAACAACATTTTCATCGAATGGAATAAAACTAATTGACGAAATATATCTTGAATCTATGTCTCTAATTAACTGACTTTCAATTTCTCCTCTAATAAATGCGGATTTTGGAGCATTATTTATCACAATGGAAACTGCAGATTCTTTTCCAAGGGTGCGAAGCGATGCCATCCAATCTAAAAACCTTAAATAGCCTGTAGGTGTCGGTGACATTACTCCTACTATGATATCTGAATTTTCACAGGCAGTCCTAGAAGATGAAAACCTTTCCATTCCATAACCTGACAAATCTTCAAGCATTGGTCCAATAGCTGTTACACAATATCTCCACGATTTCTTTATTGCAGCAAATAAATCACTTATCTCATCACTACGAAGTTGACTCCAATCTTCTAAATTTGCAATACCTGGGATTACGTCAAAGTATATTGCGCTCGCTGCACGATCACTCGGTCTACCTACAACTTGTGGAAGTGGGCGCGAAACATTCGATACGACATCGATGGCTGAAAGGATATTTGGATGTAAATGAAATCCGAGCCTACGCGCGATACTTGGTCCGACCTCATCACAATCAATTAGCAAAGTTGGCTTTTTTCTTTGTGTTAAAGCATCTGCAATAGCAATTGCTATTTCAGTAGAACCAGTACCTGCTGGTCCTCCAACACATATAACTGTTGAATTAGTAATTTTTTGTTGATTAACACCGCCCGAAAAACCACCTTCGGTGTTACCTGCGTTTTGTGCGTAATTTGTGTGAGGTTGCAATTGTGTTATTGCATTAATCATTTCTTCTGGAGAAATAGTTGAAGGTAAGGAAAGATCAATTCCCAATTTTTCTAAAAATGCAGGCCCTAAACCTTCTTGTTCAAGTGCATCGAAAACTCCGACAACACGAGTGCCCTTTTCACGAAGTCGAACTACCTTATCTCTTGTTAGGAAACTTGAAGTATCGTCAATAATTACTACATCTAAATCAAGCTCTAGCGCTAAACGAGGTTCACGTAAAATCTGCACACGAATACCAGCAACGTGATCTCTCACGTGAGCCTGGAGAATTGTTCTCCACTCGCGAGAACTCGCGACGATACCTATTGATAGTTCAGACATTATATTTTCCTGTTATTCTTCGACTGTATCTTCTGGACCAAAGCCGCAATCTTTATCTTCAATTGCAGAAGTTGTATTACCTTCAACTCCAGTTACACGGACTAATTGATATTGCCCTCGACTAATTATTCCAGCTAATTTTGATTCGTCATCTTCACTAGTTAGCGAAATTATTAGTGTGTAAGCACTAGTGCCGCCGCCTAATCCTCCAGATGATGTACCACCTGAGACAGACGCTATATTTAATCCAGCCATTACTCGATAGGCGCAACCTCCGTCTGGAGTTTCAATGATATCTATTTGGTCACCCTTTGCTAAAGCACCATTTACTGCTTTAGTTTTATCTATAGGAAGTGAAATAAGTCGTACATTTGATGCCGCAGTTTTTGTGTTTTGAGCGATTATTAAAAGCGGCTCATTTTTTTCTATTGTTCTTGCTGCATAGATTTTTGTCTCACCTAGGAAATCTTTTGCTTTGAAATATTGTGAGTCTAAAGAACTTGATGGAATTTCTGTTGGCTTGAAATCCTGCGCTGTTATTTGTTGTCCAACTGGTATTTGATTATTTGCAACAAATACGGTTATTGTTTTTCCTTGGCTTCCTAAAACTATAATTACTAATAAGAAAGTTGCGAGACCAGAGATAATCATGAGTAGGTGACCAGAAGTTAATTTACTTCCAGCTTTACGTTTCGGCAATTGAGCTAACGATTGGTCGTTCTGCCCGGATTGGTAATTTGAGTTAGTCACCACTACCCCTTTTGTTGTCTTGATCGTATTAACTAGTAGTAATTACGAATACTATGTATATGTCGGCCATCTCAAGCATCCGTGATCAAATGAACAATTTTGTTGTCGTCTTATTCCTAACACTAATAAAGTGATTTATATCTACAAAAGAAATTAATATTTCGCAAATATGGCCATTAATACAGATATTGTGACAAAATGTACAGATTTCTTTAAAAATAGCTTAAGTTCGTTCACTGCATGCCGAATATATATTTATATTCAAAAGAATAGCACGTAAAAGAGATTCGAAAAATGAAATTACAAAATATTCGTTACATTCGCCTCTTTACATATTGACCAAGAAATGGTAGGATTAGGACATGGCAGCACAAACACCCTTCGACCCAGATGATTTTCCGGCGATTTTGAAACCTTCAGAGGTTGCACAATGGCTTCGTCTCAGCCCTCGAATGATTCAACTTATGGCGAAAGACGGCAGGCTTCCAGCTATGCAAATACCTGGTGTTCGTGGATATCGCTTCTTAAAGCAAGATATCGCCAACTTTATCGAGCATTCAATGCCAAAAATCGAACTGCTCGAGAGATCTTTCGCTAACGAAAACTAGTCCATTTATTGGTTCCGTGCGGTTATAGCCATAGAATTACAGCTGAATACATTTTGAGCAATTGTGCCTATTGACACAATTGCTCCTTTTTGTTACCATTTAAATATTCATAGAGTTAAAAAGGAACAACATGGCACTAACAAATCCGGAAATAAGTCAATTAGCTACAATATTTAAGACATTGGATAAAATCCCCCACCAGGCACAAGGCGCTCTAAGAGTGGAACTTTTACTAGCAAATGCAAGCGATCCGGGACTTTTTAATGCCGTCTGTAGCTCCTTAACTGTGAAGCAATTACACACTACGCTCGACACTATTAGCCGCCAACATGAGCAAGGGAATCATTCAGACGAAGCCAAGAGAGAATTCCGTGAGGCGTTCTCGTCAGCCATCGCATATGCTGAAGCATCAGCAGATCGATACGTGAAAGAAATTTTTAGTCGAAAGGCCAGTAGTGAGATAAAATTAACACCTGATATGGATGCAATGGCAGAATCTGTATCGCGAGAAATTGGTAGAAACATTTTAGAGGGTTTTGATCGCTTCACTGGTCAGCCGGAAGCAGTACATTCATGGACAGATTTGGATGTTGATACACCACCTGATGTTGTAGGTGATATTGATTATCAAGCAAACAAGCCAGTAGGCGGGCATCAACCCCCTGCATCTCAAGTAGTTGGACAGGGTCCTTCTTCTCCACACCCAGATCAAGATCCACCAGGACCGGGTAGTGGATACAGAGGAGACCCAGTTTCTATTAACCAGGTCTGGTAATACAATACGCAGCTTTGGTTAAAGGTACCAACCATTCTCGCTTATCTTTGGTGCGAACAACCACGTGATCTCTTCGCACCAGTGATAATAATCCAACTATCGGTGTGGCGTTAGAATCAAAACCAATTTCAACTTCCATCATAGGCATGTCGGCCAATTCTCTCATTCTCGCAATGAAAGTATGAGGATCACGCTTCATAACCGACCTGCCATTTCCAGCAAGTTTATCGACAATAAACACATTTGAAATAAAATGAACTGCGATATCTACAACTACTCCTGGATTAGTAACAAGCTGGACAATATTCTTTCCCACATGAACTACAGTGCCTTCGAAAAACCTTTCCCCAATGCTTATCCTAATTCTTTCACCGCTCCATAACATTTCTAAAAAAGCAAACGACATATCCACTTCAGATTCGAATTGCGCTGAAGAAATTTCTTCTAATTCTTCTTGTTCTTCTCTTATTATGCGCTTAAATTCTCGAGCCATATTTGCTAGCTCGGGATCATCAAAAATATCACCGTCACTATCCGAATTATAAATATTATCCATATGTCGATTCTAAACTAAAATTTATAAAGAATCATTTACTCGTATCAAAATCGTATAGATTTATGCCCCGCTCATGTAATTGGCTAAATAGTTGCTTTGGATTGATGTACTTAGAGCATAGGACTATTCCAGTCTCATCTGAAACATCTTCTAAAATGCAATAGAGGACGTCGAGCACCGTGATTGAAACCATGTTGAGCGCATCGCCTTTTACACACACGGTTTTACTTACTATTTCACTATCGATTGAACCATAAACTTGAACCTTGATACAGGCATTTTTCGAAGTTAGCTGTTCGCGAAGGATTAAATGGCGAACGCGATCTTTAAAGGTCGGTAGTTTAGGTTCGCTATATCGAACGCTTACATTCCTTGCGTTTGGAAATTGTTGTACTAACTCAGTTACACCTACAGCGACTGGTTGAGTTTCCAGTAAGCCGTATGGTTTAGGGAACCAGGAATACGCTTTTGAATTTTTCTTTCGTGATTCCGTGAGGACTGTATCACGAAGGCCCAATGGTGAATCTCGACGTGCTTTTTTTATACTAGATAGCGACGAGTTAGAGACAAACCCCAACCGCTCGACTGTTATATCGAATACTTGATCAAAATCAACACTTATATGCTCAGCGACAGCATTGCCGATCCCTGGAAATAATCCTAACCCTAATATAACTTTAATATTATTTTCTTTGAAGGTATCTTGATGTTTTAAATATTGTTTAATCACAGAATTATCATCGCTAAGCGTAATAAAACTTTTTTTAGACAATACAATTCGGTCGATAATCTTTTTTTCAGAATCACCATCTACGCATACAATTATTAAATCTATGTCATCTGGTGTATCTTTAGCATTTTTCCATTTAATAGGTACTGGGCGTCCTTTAAAATGTTCGCTGAGATCTGACGCTCGGTCCTTAACCACATCAGTTATATAAATTTTGATATTTTCATCATCAATGTTTTCAAAAATCTCTTTGACCAGACGGTTTCCTACACGGCCACAACCCACCAAAAGAATTGATGAAGGCTTTGATATTTTTATTTTCTTTACAATTTTATTCATGTTATTTGAACTCTGGTGGAAATAATTGTCGGTAACCTTTTTCATTTTCGATTTTAGAATGCTTACCAAAAATTTTGACACCTGAAGTAGTCATGAAACCTATAAATGCAACAATAAATCCCCGTTGGTATTTTCTCAAAACACATACCTCGTCTATATTTTTACAAATAAATAACTTTTATGAACTACTATCCAACATGTAGCTATTACATGTTGGTGGGGCTAGCTGGAATCGAACCAGCGACCTCATCCTTATCAGAGATGCGCTCTAACCGACTGAGCTATAGCCCCATTTCATTGCTGTCGAGTCAGAAATACTAACACAATTAATAGTTTCATTGCTTTTTGTAGGAGTGTTTCTATTGAAACTTCTTTTATTCATACTTTATATACTTCAAATCTGGTTACCGGTGTCATTTTTAGCCATTTTAATATTGTCAAGATTACAACTTATATTTTTGTTGATTTAGTCTCTTCAACAACGTATATCTCAATGCCACCAATAGCTTCAGCAAATATATTATATAAAGCAGCTGCAATTACAGTCAGTATTGTCATAATAGCTACGAACACAAAACCGATTAACAATAAGCCTTCTAGAACTTGAAACGAGATAAATGAGAAATCTTTAATTTCAACTACGGTTCCTAAAAATTTTTCGATATTAGAAATAATTCCAACTTGGGATGCAACGACGAACATCACTATTGTTGCAATAACACTTAGCAACATTGCACCTACATGAAAACATAGAGCAACTTTAAAAGTTGACCATAGGTCTATCCGACCAATCATTTGTCTATAGCTTCTATTGCTACGAGATAAATTTGTAGATCTTTTAGTTTTTTTACCAGCTTTTTTCACTAGTGTTTTTTTAGTTGTAGATACTGTTGCCACAAAATTCCTATTAATAAAGTTAGTTTATATTATAGTTAAATTATTTACTCGTGTTTTCCTCTTAGTCAATATCTCCATTATCTTCTCGCTCTAACACTCGCGCTACAGCAACTATATTTTCATCTTCGCCTGGTTTGGAAACTCGAACACCAGATGCAGCTCTACCCTGTATTGAAATATCGCTAACTTTTGTTCTGATTATATTTCCAGCACTTGAAAAAACTAATACTTCGTCACTTTCATCAACAATAAATGCTGCAACCACTTGGCCACGCTCGTCTGAAACCTTTACACCTCTTACACCCTGTCCTCCACGGTTTTGTGAATTATAGGCCTCTTGGTCGGTACGCTTGCCATAACCTTTTGAAGATACGTAAAGTATTTTTCCGTCTGGTCTGGCAACATCACACCCAACGACACAGTCAGTTTCATTTTTGAGCTTCATACCTCGAACACCCGATGCGCTTCTACCCATTGGGCGTACTTTTTCTTCACTAAAACGAATTGTCATGCCGTCTTTAGATGTCAAAAATATGTCATTTTCTCCATTAGTTTGAATTACCCCAACAAGCTCATCATCTTCACGCAAACTAACAGCTATCAATCCCGATGAAATACGGGTGTTATAATCGTTCATTCGAGTTTTCTTAACAACACCTTTTTTAGTTACGAACATTAAATATGATCCATCTTCATATGTACGTGTATCGATTATTGCTTGAACAAATTCGCCGGGATCAAGTTGAAGCAAATTAACAAGTGCAGTTCCACGAGCTGTTCTGTCCTTCATCGGCAATTCATGGGTTCGTAAGCGATATACCCTACCTCTGTTTGTAAAGAAGAGTAAGTAAGCATGAGTTGTTGTTGTTAATAGGTGAGTCACATAATCTTCATCTTTTAATTTACCGCCACTTACACCACGACCGCCACGACCTTGTGATTTAAAAGCATCAATAGCAACAGTTTTTATGTAGCCTTCTTTAGAAAGCATTACAACAACTTCTTCATCGTCAATTAAGTCAAGCGTATCTATATCGGAAGAATCTGAAGTAATTTCACTTCTACGTGGATTAGCAAATTGTTCTCTAATTGCTAAAATTTCTTCTTTAACAACTAACTTTAATTTAGATTCATTTTCTAAGATTTCTTTAAGACCTTTAATTGTTTCTGCTAATAGTGCAAATTCATCAATTAATTTTTGTCGTTCTAAACCAGTAAGTCGACGTAATGGCATATCTAAAATATGATTAGACTGAATATCGCTAAAGTCAAACGGGGCTGCTCGCAAGGCTATTCTTGCTTCTTCAACATCTTGGCTAGCTCGAATGACTCGAATGACTTCATCAAGCATATCTAATGCTTTTAAAAGACCTTCGACAATATGACTTCTATCTAACGCCTTTTGTAAACGGTATTGAGTTCGACGTGTAATAACTTCATATTGGTGATTGACATAAGCGCTTAGCATTTGAGAAATATTTAATAAACGTGGAACTCCATCAACGAGTGCAAGCATATTTGCGCCAAAGCTAGTTTGTAATGGTGTCATTTTATAAAGATTATTTAAAACTACATTCGCATTTGCATCACGTTTTAATTCAACTACTAAACGTGTTTTACCTTTTGCAGATTCATTCCTCAAACCCCTAACACCATCTAAGTTTCCAGCGTTAACCAATTCTGCAATTTTACGTTCTATAGTTTCAACAGCAGTTTGATATGGAAGTTCACTAACAATAATTCTTGAGTTATTTTTTCCTTCTTCAATTTCGCAAACAGCACGCATCTTTATAGAACCACGCCCAGTTCTATATGCATCTAAAATGCCTGTACGACCTAATATTATCGCACCTGTTGGAAAGTCAGGACCCGGAATAAACTGCATTAGTTCATCTGATGTTGCATCTGGATTATCAACAACATGAACAGCTGCATCAATTACTTCACCTAAATTATGCGGTGGAATATTTGTTGCCATACCAACAGCAATACCTTGTGAGCCGTTAACTAGAAGGTTAGGAAAACGTGAAGGCAAAACAGATGGTTCTTTTTCTTTACCATCATAAGTATCAACAAAATCAACAGTATCTTCATCAATTCCTGCCAACATTTGCATTGCTAATGGCGCTAATCGGCACTCTGTATAACGCATTGCGGCTGGTTGAGAGTCAGGGTCTGGAGAACCAAATGCTCCGTGTCCATCTACAAGTGGATGACGTAAAGAAAAATCTTGAACCATACGAGCTAGTGCATCATAAATTGCTGAGTCACCATGTGGATGTAATTTACCCATAACTGCACCAACGACTTGAGCACATTTTGTATATGGACGATCGGGACGCAAACCTGCATCATACATCCCATAAAGAATTCTTCTATGTACGGGTTTTAATCCATCACGTGCGTCGGGTAGGGCACGCGAAACAATAACTGACATTGCATAATCTAAAAACGAACGTTCCATTTCGTCTTGGATTTCAATAGGTTCAATTGATACAAGAATATTTGATGGAATAACCATTTCATCGTCCGTAGAATTTGTGTCATTTCCGTTGTTGTTGTCGCCTGGCATTTGTCCTCTTTTACATAAAAAATGAGCTAAATCGTATTTATATTATACCAAAAAAAATCACATAGAAATGGCCTTTGATCTCGATAAATAGAAAAATATTAAAGTCTATCTACAAAAACGACGAAAGTTTGGTATTATATATTTTGTACACGGGTATATGATAAGAGAACCAATTCATAGGGGAATAAAATGAAAAATAATTCAATCAAATTAGTAATTTTCTTATTACTAATTTCAATGCTAAGTGTTGGATGTAGTTCTGACAAAAAAGATGATAAGAAGAGAAAATCTTCATCATCGCAGAGTAGAAGATCGAACGATGATAATTATTCAAGTGATGACGATAGTTCTTCATCAGACAGATCAGGTGGCGACTATTCACCTATTACTGAATCTGAATATAACGATAATATTGATCAAATAACTATTGCGGTGAAATCTGGATGCACTAAATTTCAAGATACCTATAATGCTTATAAAACACCTGATCAAGATGACGATGGCTTCACTGACATTATGGATATCTCTGGCGCATTGAATTTTTATGATGATGCGGCACTTGACCTTTTTGATCTTACATGGCCAGACGACGACAGATTTGCACCAAATTTTTACTCAAAAGAAGTTATCCCATTCATAGATGGTTTACGCAATTATGCAGATGAGTTAGAGGCTACGGTAGATGCTGCAATCACTGACTCTCAGACTGCTGAACAAGCCGCTGAAGTCCATAACACTGTCAAAGATGCAAGTGACTACATTAATAGATCTAAATTTGGTCCGTGCAACGTTTAGTCAGTTATATCTTAAATATCTAAGAAGCGAACGTCTTGCGCATTGGTTTGTATAAACTCTTTGCGCTGAGACACATCGTCACCCATAAGTTTTGAACATGCTTCATCAGCAAGTGCTGCTTGGTCAACGTTAATTTGTAAAAGCGTTCTTTTTTCAGGATCCATTGTTGTTTCCCAAAGCTCATGAAAGTCCATTTCACCAAGACCTTTTAGTCTTTGTATTTCTGGCTTTTTGCCTTCATTGGCGTCGAAGAATGCTTGTAGTGCTGCTTCATCTTTAATATATGTTTTTGATTTACCAACAACAGCACTAAATAATGGTGGTTGTGCAGCATAAACAAAACCAGCTTCGACAAGTGGTCGCATTTGGCGAAAGAAAAAAGTTAATAACAATGTGCGAATGTGAGAACCATCAACATCAGCATCTGCAAGAATGATAATTTTATGATAACGAGCTTTTTCAATGTCAAAATCAGCACCATAGCCAGCACCTATTGCCTGGATAAGGGAATGTACTTCTTGGTTTTTCAAGATTTTATCTATTCGTGCACGCTCGACATTTAATATTTTTCCACGTATAGGAAGTATTGCTTGAACCCTTGGGTCGCGTGCATCTTTTGCAGAACTACCAGCAGAGTTACCCTCTACAATAAATATTTCTGATTCTCCAGCATCTTTTGATGAACAGTCAGCGAGTTTTCCTGGCAACCCAGCACCTTCTAATGCAGATTTACGTCTTGTCATATCACGAGCTTTTTTTGCAGCACTTCTTGCTTCACTTGCTGTAGTAGCTTTTGCAACAATGACTTTTGCTTCCGCTGGATGTTCTTCTAACCACTCTGCAAAATGTTGATTGGTAGCCGTTTGAACATGACTTCGCATTTCTGTATTACCAAGTTTTGTTTTTGTCTGACCTTCAAATTGTGGGTTTGTTAATTTCACTGAAATGATCGCTGTCAAACCTTCACGGATATCTTCACCAGCAAAATTATCGTCTTTTTCTTTTAATAGATTTTTGGCGCGAGCATATTTGTTAACGACACTAGTTAAAGCAGTACGAAAACCTTCCTCATGCATACCACCCTCGGTTGTTGCAATATTATTCGCAAAGGAATGAATACCTTCGTTGTAGCCACTGTTCCATTGCATAGCAACATCAACTTCACTACCATCGCCTGGATCAGTAAAAGCTATAACTTTATCAATGATTGGAGATTTTGTAGAGTTTAAATGTTTAACGAAATCTGTTAAACCATCTTTGAATAGAAAATCCTTTTCTATTGCACTGATAGCACGTTCGTCTTTAAAAGTTATTCGTAAACCTTTATTTAGAAAAGCCATTTCGCGAAGGCGTTCTATAAGTGTACGAGAGTTAAATTCTACAGTTTCAAAAATCGTTGCATCAGGCCAAAAACGAACTGTTGTTCCATGTGTATCACTTGAACCTACTCTTTCAATAGATCCTTGAGCTTTTCCACCATCTTTAAATGTTAAATGGTGTTTACCCCCATTGAGGTCAATATCAAGGTCTAGCTGGCTACTCAACGCGTTTACGACAGAAACACCAACACCATGGAGTCCACCAGATATCTTGTATCCTTCACCACCAAACTTACCTCCAGCGTGAAGAACAGTTAACACAACTTCTGCAGCTGACATGCCTTCGTATTCTGGGTGATCATCTACAGGAATACCGCGTCCATTATCTTTAACAGAACAACTGCCATCGCTATGGATTATTACATTAATTTCGGTACAATAACCAGCCATTGCCTCGTCTACAGAGTTATCTACAACTTCATAAACAAGGTGATGTAAACCTGTTGGACCAGTAGATCCAATGTACATTCCGGGTCGCTCGCGAACTGGTTCTAATCCTTTGAGAACTGTAATATCTTTCGCTGCATATGCCATATTTTATACCCTTAAATAGTCTTTATTTTAAATAGAAACCTGAGATTATATTCTACTAAAAATATTGTATTATTGCAGTACTTACAGCCTTATATTTAGGAATAAAATGTGTCAATTTTCGACAAAAAAATAGATTTATTTTTGTTCCCAGATTTAAAAAAATGAAAAGTATTATTTATTATTTTTATGCATAGCAATAGTAATTTCTATAGTTTTTATAGAACCTTGACCAAGTTCTTCATTTAAACCAGAAATTATTTTTGATGAAATAAATTTTATTTGTTTTGCCCAAGCACCATGGTCTGCTTCTAAGAATAATACATGATCTCGAACATGTTTAACCTTAATATGTTTTACAACATCTTGTCCTACAACTTTTTCAAAAACGCTATGAATATTTCCAACAACTAAAATATCATTTTGTAAGTTATTTTCAACAAATTCACTAATAGCATCTTTTGCACTCATCATTGTTTTCGGTGAAGAGTTTTCTACATTTTCAAGTTCAATAAGTTCACTTTGTGGAATGGTTTTATTTTTCATTTTTATTTACCATACCATCTTTTACATAAAAAGTTTGATCAACTTTTAAAGATGAAGGAATCTCATTAGCACTAGTAACAAATGTTTGAGTGGCAGGAAGACATTCAACTAATCGGTGAGTTCTGCCTGTATCTAATTCAGAAAAAACATCATCTAAAAGAAGAATTGGATTATCCCCAGTCATATCAACAATCAAAGAATGTAGCGCCATTTTTAATGCTAAAGCCATTGTTCTTTGTTCTCCCTGGCTTGCTTGTGTCCTTGAATCTCTTTCTGAAATAGTAAAAAGGTAATCATCTCGATGTGGCCCAACAACACTGTGGTAACGACGAAATTCATTATCAGAGTTTTCTTCTATGGATTTAGAAAACAGTAGCATTATTTCTTCAACATCTAAATTTTCAAAAACTTCGTTTAGGAAAATCTTACTTTGATATTGTACATCCACATTATTTTTATCTCCACCCACATGGCTATATGAATTAGATAGAAATTTTCTCATCCTGGACAATCCAGCGAGTCTACCTTTAATTATCTGAGAACCACTCATAACTAAAGAATCATTTAATACACTAAGGACATTAATATCAGGATTCCCACTTTTCAAAAGTGCATTTTTTTGCTTTAAAATTCTTAAGTAATCATTATTAGCAGCAACAAATTTTTTAGATACTTGCAATAAAGTATCGTCAATAGCTTCACGTCTAAGCGTTGCAGATCCTTTTATTATTTCTAAATCATCAGGAGTAAAAATAGTAACACGCAGAGTTCCAAGTAGATCTTTTATCTTTTTTAAACGTTGTCCATTAACTAAAATAACATCTCTACCAACCCTATTTATTGTTGCAACTATATCTTGAGGGCGAATATCATCACTTAGGTTTATTCTAATATGAGAAGACACAGCATCATTTTTAATTATCAAATCGTTAGAAACATGGCGAAAACTTTTACAATGACCAGCCCAAAATATTGATTCTAGAATTGATGTCTTACCTTGACCATTGTCTCCGATAAAAGCAGTTACACCTTTAGAAAATTCTAAATCACATTTTTTAATAATTCTGAAATCATTTAAAGTTAGTGAAGTTAGGTACATCTATCAATAACATTAATTAACGCGAACAGGCATCAAAAGGTAGGTATAACCTTCTTGGTCAACACCATGAAGTGTTGCTGGTTTTAATGGGTCTAAAGTTTCAATAAGAACTTCATCAGTGCCACAAGCATTAAGTCCGTCAAGTAAATATTCACTATTAAATGCAACTTCTAATTCATCGCCTTCACATTTTGCATCTATAAATTCACTAGCTTCACCAATTTCTTGTGCAACTTGTTTAAGTTCAACTCCATCAGTTTTAATACTTAATCGAACAGGTTGTGAATTTCTATCTTGTGCAACTAAACGCACACGCTTTATTGCATCAGCAAAAATATCACTAGAAATAGTAACTCTATTTGGATATCCTTTTGGAATTAATTGCTCGTAATTAGGATATTCTCCTTCGATAAGTCTCATTGTTATAGTTGTATTGTCAACGCTAAAACTAACTTCACGCTCACCAAGAATTACTTCAACGTCACTACTAGATAAAAGTCTTTGTACTTCAGTTAAACCTTTTGCTGGCACTAGAACGTTTGTGCCTGCTTTAAGCATTGATAATCCTTCGACATCACGCATTGCTAAACGATATGAATCAGTTGCTACAAAACGTAGACCGGTTTCTGTTGCACTTAATAAAACACCACATAATATTGGACGAGCTTCGTCTTTAGAAGCTGCAACAATTACTTGTCCCAAACCATCTGCAAATTCTGATGCCTTAACAGTCACAGATTCACCTTTAAGTTCGTTAAGTTTTGGATATTCCTCTGCATTTAATGTTCGCAAATTGAAACTAGAACGATTAGAAGTTAATATAGCAAGATTTTCTTTAATTTCCATAGAAATAGTACCTGCTTCTAAAGATCTAACTATTTCAGAAATTAGTTTTGCACTTAGAACAACTGAACCCTCGCCTTGTGTGTGTGCCATAACATTTACTCGCACTGTAATATCTAAGTCAGAACCTGTAATAGTCATTTCATTTAAGCCAACAACGATTTGTACACCTGAAAGCACTGGTAGTGTGCCTGCTCTTGTTGATACAGCACGTGATGCACTATTTAGTGCTTCTAAGAAAGTATCTCTTTCTATTTGTATTTTCATATTTGACATTTGTGTTCCTCCATTAGTTTAAGAAATATAAAGTTAATAACAGTTATAGGGCCTGTGGATTATGGATAACCTATAAAAATCCCTGGTAAAGCATAATATTTTAGTGAGCAACTTATCCACAGTTATCCACAGGATATGTTCAAGCTTAAGTATTGGTTGAACGTTTATCCACTTATTATGATTAGTTTGTCCACAGTTATCCACATAGTTATCCACTATTGTTTACCTCCGGGGATGAAATTATCATTATTAAAAACAGTATTACTGTTTTGATTCAACCCAACATTGTCACTGCTGTTTCGATTTGAATCAGGGCCAAGTTTAATTCTACCTATAAGTTCGTTAACTTGTTCAAAAATAGTAGCTTTTTCTGTCATTTGACGCTTAATTTTTTCTACTGCATGCATCACGGTTGTATGGTCTCTACCACCAAAAACTTCAGCAATTCTTGGGAAAGAATAATCTGTTAATTCACGGAAAACATACATTCCAACTTGTCTTGCTGTTACCAATGGTCTTCTTCTTGAAGCTCCACATAAATCAACTACAGACCAACCAAATAAAGATGCTGTTTCATCAAGTATTAACTGTGGCGTAATAACACGAGTTTTATTTGTTGGTAATAAATCACTCAAAACTTGTTTAGCTACTTCTTCATTTAACACAGCACGATGAAGAGAAGAATACGCAGCAACTCTAATTAATGCTCCTTCAAGTTCTCGAACATTATCAGATATATTGCTTGCAATAAATTTCATAACTTCATCAGGAACATTATGTAAATTTTCACTATATGCTTTTTTTTGTAAAATAGCTAAACGTGTTTCAAATTCTGGAGGTTGAACGTCTGTTATTAAACCCCATTCGAATCTTGTACGCAAACGATCTTCTAAAGTAGCAATAGATTTAGGAGGTCGATCAGAACATAAAACTATTTGGCTTGATGAATCGGTTAATGAATTAAATGTATGAAAAAATTCTTCTTGAAGTTGTTGTGAACGTTCTAGAAACTGAATATCGTCTACTAATAGTACATCAACTTGACGATATCTTTTTTTAAAGGTAGCTGTCGAGTTTGTTCTAATTGATTCAACAAATTCATTCATAAATGTTTCTGTTGAAACGTATCTAATAATCTTGTTGGGAAACATTTTGTGAACATAGTGTCCAATTGCATGAAGTAGATGTGTTTTTCCTAAACCTGCTGCCCCATAAATATAAAGTGGATTGTAACTCTTTGCAGGTGCTTCAGCAACACTTAATGCCGCTGCATGTGCGAATCTATTTGAAGATCCAATTACGAAGTGATCAAATGTATACTTAGGGTTTAATCCTGCAACTTCATTTGATGATGATGAAACTATATCTGAAAAATTATTTACATTTTGGAAATTTTGTTGTTGGCTTGGCGCCGTATTTTCATTATGTGATATTTCTGAAACGTAATGCCGGTTTGTTGATTTATAGTTTTCGCGTATATCAATTGTGTTATCATCTTGACGATTTTGAGTTTCAATAATAAAACGTAATGCTATAGGAGTATCTGAAATACTTTCTATTGCATCATTTATAACTGATGCAAATGTAGATGTTATTTTTTCCCATGCAACCGAAGATGGAACTAAAATTGTAAGATTATCTACTGTTGATGAAGGATCAATTTTTGATCCTATAAACCATGTGTTCCAAGATGCATCACTCAATTGTTCACGGACATGTTTAGAAATCAACTCCCATACTTCTTGTGCTGAAGTTAATATCACTGGATTATTCATAGGATGTTCCACAGTCTTATCCACACCTGTGGATATGTTTTTACTAATCTAAAGTTTTTACCTACTGCACTTATACATTAGCTCTTATTAGTTTATTTTAAAACTTATCACGTTATTAGTATTATTTCAAAATTGGTTATCCACCGATTGTGTAAAATTGTTATACACAACTCTTTTATAAGTGTTGTCTTAAATGTCCAATGAACTAATCAATTGATAAAATTACCGAATTTGATTCAACAATTGGATTTGTATTTCTATAGGTGTTAGTATAATCAACCTTCATCTTAGTAATACCTAAGAAATAGCGACAGGATTTGAAATGAAACGTACTTTCCAGCCAAGTAATCGTAAACGTTCACGAAAACACGGTTTTAAATTAAGAATGAGCACTAAAGCTGGAAGAAACGTACTTAAGGCACGTCGTCTTAAAGGACGTAAAAAACTCAGCGCATAGGCGTAATGTCTAAAAACATCAAGATATTTAGGATTACATCCTTAACTGAGTTTGACCAGCTAAAACGCGGTAAATTTTTTAAATCAGATTCTTTATGGTTTAAATATGTCATAATTTCAAAACAAGAATTTGTTCCATTGGCTTTAAGTGTAGCTGTTTCAAAAAAATATGGAAATGCAGTTGCGCGAAATCTTTTAAAACGACGAATAAAAAATGCTATTTATACTTATGGAATTGATGAAAAAGTGCCAGGTAATATACTGTTATTAATTGGAATAAATAGAGATTGTACGGAACAAATAAATTTCGAAGATGTAACAAAATCAATCAATAATTTTTTTATGCATATTGGTAGTTTTGAAACAGATAATGTGGTTTAAGTCAATGAAATCAGGGTTCAAATTAAAGTACATCAATCCTCTCTATTGGGCTCTTTTTATAATATTGGAAATATATTGGTGGATATCAAAACCTTTTCCTTCAAAATGTAGGTATCATCCAACGTGTTCAACTTATGCACGGACTGCACTTCGCGAACGTGGATTTATAGAGAGTTTGTATTTAATTATTAAACGAGTTTTAAAATGCAACCCTTATTCAAGCGGAGGAATTGATTATCTGGAACCCAAGAAAAAGAAAGATTAAATTAATTAGCAAAGTTGTAGTTTTAGGTTATATACAAAGTAAAATTTAGGCTGTCTCATTTTAAGAGACCGAGCTAAGAGAAAAGTTAAAAATAGCATTAATTTCTGAGGATGAATTATTCTTTAACTTAGATAGAAAGAGACCAAATGGTAGTCGCATCAATTTTAGATACAATATTAAACCCTATTGAGAAAATACTAGGAGATATCATCGCCTTTTTATACAATATATTTCCCAATTTAGGTGTATGTATAATAATAGTAACAATGTTGCTTATGTTACTATTATACCCTTTAACACATAAGCAGCAAAAGTCGATGTTAGCAATGCAAGCGTTAGCACCAAAAATTAAGGAACTACAAGCAAAATACAAAGATGATCGTCAAAAGCAAAGCGAAGAGACGATGAAATTATATAAGGAAAACGGTGCAAACCCATTCGGTAGTTGCTTTCCAATGCTTATTCAATCACCATTCTTCTTTTCAATTTATAGGGTAGTTAGATCTATTCAAGATTTTATACCTACGAATTCGAAATTGTTTAAAAGTATTTGTGATCCAGTTAATACATTAAAAGCGTGTAATGGAAATGTTGGGTCATTTCAATCAAAAGGGTTTAGTGCCTCTCAGTCAGAATCGCTAGCTAATTCTTTACCCAGAGGAAAAGAATTTCTTGGTATGAATTTATCGAGAAATTTAAGTGCAGCACTTAGCGCACAAGGAAAAGATTATTTAGCAATATTCGCATATACCGTAATGTTGATTTTGATAGTAGTAACAACATACCTAAATATTGCCAGGCAACAAAGTAGAAACCCAGTTCAAAATAATAAAATGGGATTTATTAAATATCTGATACCAGCTGGAGCAGGTTTATTTTCAATAATATTACCGGGTGGAACCAACCTATATATTTTGGTTTCTGCATTGTGGAGAGCTGGTCAACAGGAAATTATCTTCCATAAAGTTATAACTCCACATAGAGATAAAATGGATTTGAAAGAGAAAGAAACCAAATTACAATTAGAGAGTAAAATAGATGCACCAAAAACCGAAGATAAAGAATCGGAAGAAGAAATACAAGAAAAAGCAAATCAAGCTCGCATAGAACGCAAAAAACGTAAAAAGAAATAAAAAGGTTTTAAGAAAGGAAAATAATATACATATGGAATGGATAGAAACAACAGGCAAGACCCTAAACGACGCTTTAGATCTAGCATTAGATCGTCTGGGCATTCATAAAGATGAATTAGAGTACGAAGTCTTAGACGAAGGCAAAAAAGGAGTTTTTGGAATTGGAGGTACTGAGACTAGAATTAAATCAAGAGTCAAACCAATATCTAGAGAAAAACCAAAAGATCGAAAAACTAGAGGAGGCGCTCGAAAAACTGCCACGAAAAAAGATCCTTTACGCACAGTAAAAACAAAGCAAACAGCTAAAGAATCCGATAAAGAAAAATTACCAGTAAAAACAAAGCCAACAGCTAAAGAATCCGATAAAGAAAAATTACCAGTAAAAACAAAAACTGCTGTGAAGAAAAGAACAATTAAGAAAGAAGTAAAAATGGAAGATGAAAACAATTTAAAAGATGAGGAAACATCTTCAGTACCTGAAAAACAAGTTAGAGAGTATGGTGCACCAATTGAAGATCAAGCTAAATATGCCGAAGAATTTTTAGCTGGAGTTGTTAAGTTCTTTGATGATGACGTAAAAATAACATCAACTTTAGAAGAAGATTCAGTTACAGTTGCAGTTGAAGGTAACAATGTAGGGCTACTTATAGGAACTAGGGGAACTACTTTATTTGCTGTCGAAGAATTAATGAGAGCAGTAGTTCAAGCAAAAGTTGGCGGATATACTGCACGCATGTATCTAGATATGGGTGGATATCGTGAAACGCGAAAAAAGGCTTTAACCGATTTTGCTAATGACCTAGTTAAAAAAGTCAAGGAGACCGGTCGTAGTCAAGTTTTGGAACCGATGGTCGCATCAGATCGAAAAGTAATACATGATACCATTTCGGAAATCGATGGATTTTCTACAACTTCAGAAGGCTACGATCCTAAGAGAAGAGTAGTTGTTATGATTGACGAAGCATAAAATACATAAATCGTTTTTTACCTCTTGGGTCACTCCAAGAGGTTTTTTTATGCCAATTTTCAGATGGTATCGATAGCTATAATCTATACTGTATATATGAATGACGAACAGTTATTGAAATATCTCCAAGAATCTCAGAATTTTGGATTTTTATCACCTAAAGAATTAGATGAACAAATATTACATTCAATAGAACTTTATAATATGCTGCCAACTCACGAAGGTAAACTTTTGGACATGGGAGCGGGTGGCGGTTTACCTAGTTTTGTATTTATGTCACAGGAAAACGACATCAAATACACCCTTTTAGATGCTATGAAGAAAAGAACAGATTTCCTAGAGGGCATCTCATCAGAACTAGGGAAAGATTCATATAAAGTTATTAATGGGAGGGCAGAGGAAATTGCAAAAGAAGCCCGTTGCTCTGAAAGCTTCGATATAGTTGTTGCCAGAGGATTCGGACCGCCAGCGACTACAGCTGAATGTGCTTGTAATTTTTTAAAAATTGATGGATATTTATTTGTGAGCGGTTCTCCTGAAAATGAATCTGAGAGATGGGATACAGATGGGCTATCAATCCTTGGATTACAATTAGAAAGAATTGAAGTCGGACAATACGCGACTGGTGTAATAATAAAAAAGGTGAAACCACAAGACCCAAAGTATCCCAGAAGAGATGGCGTGCCAAGACGTAAACCTCTATGGTAGGTTTCACGTGGAACATAAACTGGGACAATGTTACGATCTAATAACTTAGCTCAGTTAGCGACATAGCTAACGGCATGCAGACCTCGAATTATCCATCTAAAAATAATCCACCACAGCATTTGGCAGATCTACTGATCAAGCACTAACATATAGTCTTATCTTAGGAGGATAAAAGTGAATGATGATTTTAAAAGAAGAAGTCTAAGGATTTTCTCCCACACTAAACACGAACATGATGAGAGTAATACCGAAGCAGAAAACGTAAATAAAGAAGCTAAAAGTAGCGAAGCTGAGAATTCAGATGAACCAAGTATAAAAATCACAGATACCAATGAGGTAAAGTCTGAAATATCAAATTCAATAACGGCGGCATCTTCAGAGCTCACCAACCAGATGTCGGATAAAAATCCTGAGTTTCCTCTTCCAAGAGTTATATCAATTGCAAACCAAAAAGGCGGTGTTGGTAAAACTACCACTTCAGTAAACCTAGGTGCAGCATTGGCTGAAGCGGGAAATAGAGTTCTTGTAATTGATCTTGATCCTCAAGGTAATGCAACAACTGGATTAGGTATTCAACACAGAGACCTCGAGGGTTCTGTTTATGATGTTATTATTAACGATAAATCCTTAGAGGATTGTACTGAACCTACGGCTGTGCGGAATCTATTTGTTGTTCCAGCTACTATTGATCTTGCAGGTGCAGAGATTGAATTGGTGCCAGCGTTCTCTAGAGAAATGAAGTTGAAAAAAGCAATAAAAGAAATACTGGAAGACTACGATTACGTACTTATTGACTGCCCACCTTCTTTAGGATTGTTGACTGTAAATGCTTTAGCGGCATCAGACGACGTGATAGTCCCAATTCAATGTGAGTATTACGCATTAGAAGGTCTCGGTCAGCTATTACGAAATGTGGGTCTTGTTAAAGGTAATTTAAATGAGAAATTGGAAATGCGTGGAATTGTCTTAACTATGTTCGATGCGAGAACCAAATTATCCGAGCAAGTAGCATCCGAGGTTAGAGAACATTTCGGTACTAAAGTGTACTCAACAGTAATACCAAGAACGGTGAGGCTTTCTGAAGCACCATCATTTGGTCAACCTATTATTACATTTGATCCAACATCTAGAGGCGCAATAGCGTATCGTGAATTAGCAAAGGAAGTGGCCCATGGCGCGAGTTAGTGGTTTAGGTAAAGGCTTGGGATCTTTAATCCCAAGCGAAGTAACACCAGCATCTGTATCAGGTATCGACATGATATCTATAAGCGATGTTACTCCAAATCCCTTTCAACCCAGAAAGCATTTTGACGAAGAGTCTCTAGCAACATTAGCTGACTCAATTCGCGAACTGGGAGTCTTACAACCAATCTTGGTAAGAAGGACTGATTCCGGTTATGAGATCATTGCTGGTGAACGTAGATGGAGAGCTTCAAAACGAGTTGGGTTAACCTCAATACCTGCCTTAATAAAAGATGTTAACGATGCAGTTTCCCTAGAACAGGCAATTGTAGAAAATATTCAACGTAGCGACTTAAATCCTTTGGAAGAATCAGCAGCATACCAGCAACTAATTGAAGAATTTGAGTTAACGCATGAACAAGTTGCTAAAAGGGTTGGTAAAAGTAGAACATCGGTCACCAATACATTGCGACTGCTTCAACTGCCACCTTCTATACAAAAAATGATACGAGAATCAAAGCTCTCAATGGGCCATGCTAGGGCTTTATTGGGAACACCAGATAGAGAATTACAAGAATCATTAGCTCGAAAAGCTGTATCTGAGGGTTGGTCTGTGAGATCAATGGAGGAAGCAATTCGTGAAATCAGTGAGAACGAAATTGATTTAACGAAGAATAAATCTAAATCCCAACTTCGCGCACCTGGTCTAATTGAGCTTGAATCATTACTAGGTGACTATCTAAACACTCGAATAGGAATTAAAATGAGTGGTGCCGATAAAGGTAAGATTTCAATTGATTTCTCAACATTAGAGGACCTAGAGCGTATTTATAGATTGATGACCGAACCCATGTCTGTTGAAGTTTAATAATTAATTGACTATCTTTTAGCAAAGATTACTGCTTCAAACAGTTCATAAAAACTTAAAGAAAATATTAGTCGTGTTCGATTATATTTTTAATTCCAAAAGCAATCGATTGAGAGATTTCATCACAGCTTGACCGAATCTGCTTTAACATCGAAATGTCGCCAATATCACAAAGTTCAATGATCACACATGGCATTTTGCTCTCACGTAATAATGGGTAAACACGTCCAGCGGTTTCATCTGGATCCGACTTTAATCTTTTTGATAATTCGTGTTGTATAGAACTTGCAAGCGATGCTCCAACCAATGAACGATAGCGCGAATTAGAAAAGAATACACAACGTCCAAGAGCTGTCATTGATGGGTTAATAGCAAAAAGTAAATCTAGTCCTGCCTCATTTGCTTCACTAGCCACAACACTAGGTTCGCTACCTTCTACATAGTAAGGTACTTTAATTCCTAATTCAAATAAGTGTTTAGTCAACCTATCGCCAATAATAGAAAAGGAAGGATCCACTGAAATACCGATTCTGTAAGTATGTGAACCTTTTCTATATTGCCATTTAATTTGTTCACGAAGATTTGTAGCTGAAGTGGTTGCAAAGTTTGAAACCCGTGTTATTGCATTTATCGTGTTCTTCCCACAAATACCATCTGAACTAATTCCCATATTGCGTTGAAATTCTCGTAGAGCAGTCGCAGTTTCCAAACGAAAAAAGCCATCTTCTCTTCCTGCATCAAAACCTAATGAATTTAAACGATTTTGTAGTTCTGCTACGTCGTCGCCTCGAAATGCTGGCTGACGTTCATATAGTAATCTATCACCCAATTTATAACCACTAACTATAAGTTCATTCCATGTAGATATATCGGGGTTGCCATTTGCTTCTAAACCGTGTATTTCCTGATAAATGGTAATAAAGCGGACAGTTTCCGGCCCGATTTTCCCTAATTCTTGTGCAGGTATATCATAGCCGAGACGAATTAAGCGATTCTGTACATCGATAACAGAAGTACTATTCGAATCGTTCATATACCCTCCTGGCAAAAATAGCTAAGAATTAATATTAGATGAAATCAGATAGATCGTCAAGAAGACCAGTCTTGTTCTTGGCGCCAACAAGACGCTTTGCCACATCGCCATCTTTAAAAACAATAAGTGTAGGTATGCTCATAACTTCAAAACGCCTAGCTAAATCAGGATTTTCGTCAACGTTTACTTTTACGATTTTGATTTTATCTGAATTTTCAGAAGAAATCTCATCTAAAACAGGAGCAATCATCTTGCAAGGACCACACCATTCTGCCCAAAAATCCACTAGTACAGGAGTAGTTGACGATGATATAGCCTCATCAAAAGAATCTACATTAACTGACATTACGTTTGAACTCATATTGAGCACCTTCCTTATTTTATACTTCACTTAAAAACTCTGCAAAGCCTATATGTATTATAGGTCTAACGTTAGCTTAAATAGAAATCTTCCCTAATATATTTATTTTAGTGTTTCAAGAAATCTTTCTACTTCAATTGCCGCCATAGCCCCGGTACCGGCTGCTGTTATTGCTTGACGATAAACATGGTCAGCAACGTCTCCTGCAGCGTAAACACCATCAAGATTCGTCTTTGTTGAATGGCCATTTGTCAGTATATAATCCATATCATCTAATTCTATTTGATCTTTAAAAAGTGAGGTATTTGGAGTATGGCCAATAGCAACGAATAAACCAGTTACGTCTAACTGTGATTCTTCACCTGTAATTGTATCTTTCAAAGTTAAACTTGAAACTTTAACATCACCATTCACTTCAATCACTTGTGAATTTAAACGTAATTCAACTTTTTCATTTGCAAGAACTCTATCCTGCATAATTTTTGATGCTCTAAATTCATCACGTCTATGAATTAGGGTTACTTTGTTAGCAAAACGAGAAAGAAAAAGTGCTTCTTCCATCGCAGAATCTCCTCCTCCAACTACAGCTATCTCATGTCCTGAGAAGAAAAAACCATCACATGTTGCACAAGTAGAAACACCGTAACCTAAAAGTTTTCGCTCTGATTCAAGCCCTATCATTTTAGATTTAGCACCTGTGGAAATTATTATAGAACGAGCTTGATATAGTGTTTCGCCAACAAAAACTTTTTTAATTTTCCCTGTTAAATCAACCTCTGTTACGTCATCAGTTATAAATTCAGTATTAAAACGCTGTGCTTGTTTCCTGAACTGATCCATTAATTCTGGGCCTAAAATACCATCTGCAAACCCTGGATAATTCTCTACTTCAGTAGTGGTCATTAGCTGTCCACCAGGAGCTGCTCCTTCAATCATCAGAGGGTTTAAATTTGCTCTTGCTGCATAAATTGCTGCTGTTAAACCACTTGGTCCTGAACCAATAATTATTAAATCACGAATTTCCATTTTTTCCTTTGTAGTCTATTTTTTAGCCCAAAATATTGAACCTATAAGGACAAATATAGCGCCTATTGTTAAATATGATGCCCAGACAGGCATGGCTAGATTGAGCAATCGAAATGACGATATTGAGAGAAGAATAAAAACAATTACAAGCAAAACAATGGCGACAAAAGTATAAACAAAAAATCTAGCAATCCTATGCGCTGGCATGACAACTTTTTTATTTGCAATTTCAACGATACTATCAACAGTTTTTAGTACAGTTTCATTCCATTCTTGAGATTTGAACTCTTTATCTAAATTAGATTGTGTCATTTTTAGTACCCATATATCATTTTCTTTTAATTATAATAATTTTAGACTTAAATTCTAATAGATATTAGTTCGTAGCGAAGAAAGTTCCTTGGTCATTGATCCTTGCGGTATTTTACTAGAACCTTAAACAATATTATCAAAAGCAAAACAAACAAGAATAATGCACCCGTAGCGATTATTATGATATTTCTCTCTATAAATGAAGTACTTGAAATAACAGGAGTGTTGGATTGCGCCTGATTGTATTTATCAGCATTGTTATCCATTGTTGATTCTGTAGTATCGGGAGGTTTAATAGTGATTTCTTCTTCGGATGTAGGTTTAGCAGTTTCTGTTTCATTTGAGTCTCTACTAACAGAATTCGATCCACTTTGAACGTCCTTATCTTGTGGAACTTGTTCATCCAAAGTCTCTGATTTTTGAAAAGCCGGTCTGTCTTGTAGCTTTGACTTTGTTGCAAAGTTGTCGTTATTTTTACTATTTATAAAGAAACTAGAACCTAAAACAGAAATAAGCACGACTACTAAAATACTAGCTGCAACTGCAAATTTTGCGTATGGACTAGGCGTATTCTTCTCGGTGTTATTGTACAAAGCTTCGATTGTTTTGGTCTGTATCTCAGTCAATTTAGAAAGATCATTTACAGGCTCATTATCACTTAAAAAAGAATTTAATATATTTTTTTCATAGGTTATCGACGCTTTTATTTCTTCAAATCTTTGACTATTAATAATATTTTCTTTTATTTCAGAAGGAACAACATTTTTTGAAAATCTGAGTTTTTCAAAATCGCCATTTAATATGGCTTCTACAGCTATATATAGAGCTTCTTCATTGGACAATGATTGGTTATCTTTCAAATCTTTTGCACGTATTGAACTATTCATTATTACTCACTTTCGTGCTCTTAGTGACTTTGACGCTTTCTGGCCTTAAAATAGTTCCTTGTTCTTCCAATAGTTTCCTAAAACTAATTCGTGCTCTCGCTAAACGTGATCTTACAGTACCCACTTCAATATTTAAAGTATCACTAGCTTCTCCATAGCTCAATTTTTCGACATCAATAAGAATCAAAATAGTCCTATGTTCTTTGCTTAGTTGTTCCAATAAGTCTATTAACTGCTCGCTAGAATCATCTTGTACTTCTGCTTCTTGAGATATATACGTCGTATTTTCTAAACTTACTATTGGGGCAATACTCTGTCGTCTTTTTACCTTTCTATATTCATCTAGAAAAACTCGATAAGTTAATGTGTAGATCCATGTAGAAAATTTGCTTTCATATCGAAAATCTTTAATATTATTAGCAATCTTTATGAGTGCAACTTGTGTTATATCTTCGCTCTCTATTGGAGGGCGACACCATTTCTGGCAGAGATCATATACATATGGAGAACTTTTTATAATTACATCATTGAGCGCATTTTTATTATCTTTTTTCGCTCGCTCAATCACGATTTCATTTGGCATATCGTAACTATTCACAAAAATAATATTAATACAATAAATGACTAGCTATTGTACAAAAAGTGAATCACTAGATATGTTATTAAACTAAAAGATAAAGTAAATATAGTTAATTTTACAAATGTAACTATATTTGAATATTTAGGTTTATTGAACTGTTTGTTAATTTTTTTAGACTCAGCTTTTGTAAGCTTAACTATAGGAATTCCACTTATTGGAGTTTTATCTGCGTCTAGGAAAGTTTGATCTAACAACTTCGATATATTCTCACGTCTAATCGACAAATCTGGAGAGATTAGTCCATCGATCATCTCGCATAGCTTAAGATCTAAATCAGGTCTAAATGAGCGTAATCTTCGAATATATAGATTGTTATTTTTTAAATCACGCTTATGGACCAAAAGAATTTTCGCTATCATACCAATGGAGTAGAAGTCACTAAGTTGATTCACACTAGCACCAGACTTTCTTTCTGGTGCGCATAAATTAGTATTTGAAAAGATAAAATTAGCTCCAGGATCAGTTGATTCTAAAGAATTGTTTACTGAAAGGTTAATTATCATTGGCTCATTATTTGTTTTAATAACTATATTATCTCCATTTATATTTTCATGAAAAACACCGATTTTATGAGCATAACTCATACCCGAACTGATCTTAAAAATTATTTGAATGATTTCTTTAACTGGTATTGTTTCAAAGTTTTTATTTTCGTAAAAAGAATTGAGTGATTCGTAATCAAACTCTTTCCAAACTAAATACAGTTGAGAATTATTAATAAAAGTGTCGATACATTTTGGGAATAGATCATGATTTAATAACTTACTAACATGGAGTTCGTATCTTATGTTATCTATTGCTCTTTCATCGTTTAATAGATCATCATTTAGTGTTTCTATTAAGACCTGCTTGTCTTGTGTGGTGTCCATAGCAAGCCATTTTTGACGGTAACCTTTAATGCTGATTTTACTAATGACCTGATATCTTTCGTTTAAAAATTCACCAGTTAACATTTTTAACTTTATCTTTCTGTAGGTATGCTCTTTTTGTAAAAAATTCTGAATAAAGAAATGATTTCTTCTCTTGCAAAATGCGAACCAATGCCAAGAATAATTAAACAAGTTAGTAAACCAATTACTGTACTCAAATAAATATTATCAATACCGTGGCCAGCAATAAACCCTAATAAACCACCGCATATACTCGTAATTCCGACGATTGAAGTAGCTTTTCCATTCAAAGCTGGAGTCAAAAAATTCTTTGAGACCATTTTTAGAGCAAGTGGCATGATTAAAAAGTATGACATAGAAAAAGCGATACTCAAACCTATTGCCGGCCAGATTTTTATCAACAATATTGCAAGAATAATATTTAGTGAATTTTGAATAACATTAATTTTGAAAATCCCTTTAGTCTTACCTACCAAGTTTGCAAGCCTAACCACAAATACATAAAATGAAAATGCGCTAGAGAAAATCAAAAAACCAATTAATACATTACCAGCGAGTTTTGCTTGTGAAGTAGATATTTCGCCATGTCCAAGGATGATTGTCATGAATGGTCGGGCTATTGAAATACCTAGAGCGCTTACTACGCTAATTAACATTACTATTGCAGTTCCCGATTGTTTCACCAGAGATCTCGTTTCTATTGTGATTTGATTCGGCTGAATTCCTTCTTCGTTTTTTATATCGTGATTCATTGAATGAGAAATTTTTGGTATTGCGATTGTCATAATCGTCATAGCTAAAAGACCATGGGGTAGTTGAAAGAATGCCCATGCTGAAAGATACCTTGAGACACCACCCTCGGTTTTGTTAGCAATGGAAATGATCGCAAACAATGCAATCTGGTTAACAATGGCATAAGAAACCATCCATTTTGATTGTTGTAGCATTTCCTTTATTGCTCTGGTCCTTACCAGACCACGCTTGAACTTACCACCACCTTTAACGTAAGCTATCCCTACGATTAGGCTAATTGCAATTACCCCAAAAGTTGTCCCGAAACCTAAAGTGTATTCAACTTTTTTCAATAGTGCGTCTGAGGGATTATCTCCAAAAGATGAAAGTAAATGTTTTACATAAAATAACATTGATATTACAATTATATTATTTATAACTGGAGCAAATGAACTAGCTATAAATTTGTGTCTTGCTGCTAAGTATGTTTGCATTACTGAAGTTAAAGCATAGAAAAATATTTGAGGTAAAAAACAATATAAGAAAAATAAAACTAATTCGCGTTGAGTATTCGCACTACTTGTACTATTTAAGGAAGTCACGATACTTGCTATTGCAGGTGCAAAAATTAATGATAACAATGTTAAAGCTAAGGATGCAAAAACCATAAAAGTAAAAATAGATTGGTCGTCTTTTTTGTTTTTCTGTTTATATTGTTTAACGAAAAATGGTAAGAGTGTTGATGATATTAAACTTCCTAATACAAGCTCATACATCATATTCGGTATTTCGTTAGATAGAGAATACGAGTCGTTGAGCCTAAAGAAGCCTAATGTTGTCGCCAAAATTAATATTCTTACGAAACCTAAAATTCTTGATGTCAATGTTCCAGCAAAAACATATAATGAGGTACGTGCAGTTTTAGTAAAAGCCATTTATACCAAAGTTTCTTTATGTAAGTTTAGTATTTTTGCAGAAATATTTTTTTTATTCTTTTTATAGTGTAGTAGCCACCAAATTACAAGAAAGATAAATGAACCCACCATAATTCCCAAACCAACTCCAGAAAACGAAGTAGACCTAATTGTGGCTCTTTGGCTTGCCAAGACAACACCATTTTCTACGCTGGACATTTTGATTTCAATTGGAAATGACCCTGAGGTTCTAGTTTTTACTGGCACTCTGATTGTGGTGTTTAAACTATTTAGTGCGACTTTATAGCTATCAGATTCTGTGAAAACCAACTTATCACTTTTTAGTTTAATCATTACTGTAATTTGTTTATTGGTCGTATTTTTTACAGTTACAGGAATTGTACTTTCATTCGATGTCAAAGTAATCGTTCTTTTTTCTGGTAAAGAAATGAAGTCACGCGCATTATCTATTATTACTTTTAATTTTTCTATGTCCTTAACTATTGATGTTTTTGTTTCAAGTGATGAAGTAACTCTGTAGAAGATATTCTCAGCTATTCTTGCTTCAAGCGAATTTGATCCGTATAGTGATTCAATAGTGTCTGCACGATTCCTTGTATCGTTATAGTCCGCAAGCGTAAGCGAGTCTTTGGGAATATAGCCGTACTCTGT